>USHP01000210.1 GCA_900554625.1 uncultured Eubacteriales bacterium
GTGCGTTCAAAGACCCAGTCGGCAAGATCTGGGAACTGGCTGACCCGGTTGTTTCCCCAGCTTACACACCAGGTCTGGAAGGTACGCCAAACGAGGTAAAACTCAAATATCTTGCAGACAATAACTTTGCTTCTTTAAGCGGTGATGCACTCAAGGAAGCAATCTCCGACTACATCCGCAACAAGGACGCTGACCTGAAAGGTCAGATGGTATCCCAGGGCACAACCCCAAGAAGACTGACCGACCTGATCGGCTCTCTGTGCGACCTGACCTCCGGCTCCGGTGACAAGGGTACCCCCATCATCCACATTCAGGGTTACTTCGATAACTACACCAACGACTAATTTGTCCTGCTTTTTCAGCGGCGTGGAAAACCACGCCGCTGTTTTTTTGCGGAAGATGTAAACATTTTTTGATATGGAAAATAGTATTTGCAAATGAATCCTATTTACGTTATAATGAAAAAAAATCATAAGGAGGGACATTATGCAATATCTGATTTCCTTCTTGGAAGGAATCATCACCTTTATCTCCCCTTGTCTGCTGCCCATGCTGCCTATTTACATTTCTTACTTTGCCGGCGGCGGTCATCGCAGTACCCGGAAAACACTGACCTGTGTGGTAGGATTTGTTCTGGGCTTTACCCTGGTGTTCACCGCCATGGGCGCATTGGCCGGTACAGTTGGCAGCTTTCTGACCCGGTACCAGACCTGGGTTAACCTGGTTTGCGGAGCCGTGGTCATTTTGTTTGGCCTGAATTATATGGGACTGCTGAAATGGAATCTGTTCCGGGGCGGCAGCCATGGCGGTGTCAAGGAAGACATGGGATTTTTCTCTGCTTTCCTGTTCGGCGTGATTTTCTCTGTGGGCTGGACGCCCTGTGTGGGTGTGTTCCTGGGCTCTGCCCTGATGCTGGCCTCCCAGCAAGGACATGTGCCGGAAGGCATGACCATGCTGCTGTGCTACTCTCTGGGACTGGGAATCCCCTTCCTGTTCAGCGCTGTGCTGATTGACAAGCTGAAATCCGCCTTTACCTGGATTAAATCCCATTACGGCATCATCAACCGGGTCTGCGGCGGACTGCTGGTTGTGGTGGGCGTGCTGATGGCCACCGGTATGCTGGGACGATTCCTGCGGATTCTGCAATAACCGTCAAAGGAGGACTCTATGGAAAAGACTTACAAATTATTAAAGCTGCTTGTTTTGGTGCTGGCCTTTGCCGTAGTCATCGCCGGTGCCTACCTGCTGTATAACCGGCTCAGCGGAGAAGTTTCCCTGGGCGGTTTGGCTTCCGCTCCCCAGTCCACTCAGGCTTCCGGTGACGAGACAGAGCCCGCACCTCCACAGGCCCCGGATTTTACGGTTTACGACAAGGACAACAATCCGGTGAAACTGTCGGACTTCCGGGGAAAACCGGTAATTCTGAACTTCTGGGCCAGCTGGTGCGGGCCTTGCGTCAGCGAAATGCCGGAGTTTCAGGAATTCTATGACCAGTATGGCGAGGACATTCACTTTGTACTGGTTAACCTCACTGACGGCTCCCAGGAGACGGTGGAAACGGCCTCCAAATTTGTGTCCGATCAGGGCTATACCTTCCCCATTTACTTTGACAAGGACCTGGATGCCGCTGCCGCTTATGCTGTCAATGCGGTGCCGGTCAGCTACTTCCTGGATGCCGAAGGCTATCTGGTAGTCTGGGCCCAGGGCGCGCTGACTGGGGACATGCTCCAGCAGGGCGTAGACAAACTGCTGAACTGAATCATAATCCACCGTGCTGCCTCTGGACAATCCAGGGGCAGCATTTTTTTGAAAATTTTGCAGCAGGCTATTGACAACCACCCCTCGCTGTGTTACCGTATTAGTGTAGTAATACAGTAACACAAGAGGAGGTGCCTATGAACTGGAAATTTACCGGAGAACGTCCGGTGTATCAGCAAATCATGGCAACCATTCGGGGCGCCATTCTAACAGGAGAATGGTCCCCCGGGCAGAAAATCCCTTCCGTCCGGGATCTGGCAGCCCAGGCTCAGGTGAATCCCAACACCGTACAGCGGGCACTGACAGAACTGGAACGGGAAGGGCTTCTGGTCAGCGGCGGCACCAATGGCCGTACCGTTACCCAGGAGCAAAGCGTCCTGTCCGCCATGCGGGACGAAGAATTGCAGGAACTGGCCAGGGAATGCCTTGAGAAATTCCGGGTCTTTGGCCTGACACCGGAGCAGGCAGCAAATCTTTTGCTGTCCTTTGCCGAAAAGAAGGAGGAATCATAACGTGCAGACATACGCACTGCAAACCACCGGTCTGACCATGCGCTACCACCATACTCTGGCGCTGGACGGTGTAAACCTGGAACTGCCCCAGGGAAAAATTGTGGGCCTGCTTGGCCCCAACGGCAGCGGCAAAACCACCCTGATTAAGCTGACCGCAGGATTGCTCACCCCCACATCTGGCAGCATTCGGGTCTGCGGAGAACCGGTGGGGGCAGGAACAAAATCCTTGGTATCCTATCTGCCCGACCGCCCCTACTTCAGCAAACAGCGGAAAATTCAGGAACTGCTGGACTTTTTCCAGGATTTCTACGCAGACTTTGACCGTCAGCGTGCAGAGCATATGCTCAGCGCCCTGGGCATTGCCCTGGATGTTCGCTTCCGCACCCTGTCCAAAGGCAACCAGGAAAAGGTACAGCTGGTACTGGTGATGTCCCGGCGGGCAAAACTGTACCTGCTGGACGAACCCATCGGCGGCGTAGACCCGGCAGCCCGGGACTATGTGCTCAATACCATCATCACCAACTATGACCCCACTGCCACCGTGCTGATCTCCACCCACCTGATTGCGGATGTGGAGCGGATTCTGGACGAATTTGTTTTTCTGAATCAGGGCAAGGTGGTCCGTTACGGCAATGCCGACGAAACCAGGGAAGAAACCGGAAAGTCCCTGGACGAACTGTTCCGGGAGGTGTTCAAATGTTTACCAAACTGCTGAAACATGAATGGCGGGCTACCCGGGGTGTGCTGGGACTGCTGTGCCTGATTAGTCTGAGTGCCGCACTGCTGGGCGGCGGCGCCATGCGTTACCTGGTATCGTTCAGCAACCAGGAAAACCAGGCTGGGTTGGGAGTCGTACTGTGTGTACTGTCCATGATTGCGGCCGTTGTGGGAATTTTCATCTGCGCAGCAGGCATCGAATTTTTCACAATCTGGCGTTTCTATAAGAGCCGGTTCACCGACGAAGGTTACCTGACCTTCACCCTGCCGGTCACCACCCACCAGATTCTGCTGTCCAGCCTGGTCACCAACCTGATTGGCGCCGCCGTTGCCATTGCAGCGCTGGGGGTTAG
Organism: uncultured Eubacteriales bacterium; assembly: GCA_900554625.1. Lineage (GTDB taxonomy): Bacteria > Bacillota > Clostridia > Oscillospirales > Oscillospiraceae > Faecousia. The sequence goes on from USHP01000210.1 coordinate 3,341, forward strand.
CTTCATCGTTTTCGGTATCATCGGCTTCTCCGCTCTGGAAGGACTTTTCCCCATGCTGTGGGATATGATGCCCAGCATTTGGGAGAAGCTGAAGCTGCTGCTTGAGCAAGAAGAGCTTCGGTACGTATGGATGTTCCTGGCCAACGCGCTGATCGGTATGGTCTGCGAGATTGTGGTGGTGATGCTCTCTGTGACCATCGGTTCCATCATCGCCCAGAAGCATAAGATTCTGGCTGCCATTGGTGTTTACTACGGGATTCATGTGGGCATTTCTCTGGTCAGCGGTACCATTGGAATCCTGGGCAATCTGCCTGCCATGACCAGCAGTGCAAATCCCTACGGCGTTTTCTCCAATTTGCTCGTCTCTCAGATGGTGCAGTTCCTGGTTATTGGCGTAGTAAGTTACATTCTGATGTATCACTTCGTCAACCGGAAACTGAATCTGAATTGACTGTCCCGGCTCCTGGATTCAGGAGCCGGGAGACTGTCGAAAAACCCCTACGGGCTTTTCCGACAAGCTTTTGCAGCCTGCTGCGCGCATAATTAGTCCCCCGCTGGGGGACTAATTCCACACTTGCAGTCTGAGAAGTATTTTCCACCAGGTACACGCCCCGGCGGAAAATATTTTTGAATTTCTTTGCCGCCACGGGCGGCAAACTCTGCGAGGCTATTTTG
>USHP01000211.1 GCA_900554625.1 uncultured Eubacteriales bacterium
AAACGCGACGAGCGCACTACGGGAACTTATATGGCTTTTGTTTTCTGTGTTTATGCGTTTTTGGCAATTATTGCACTGGTAACGGTAATGAACATTGTCAATAGCATTTCCATGAGTGTGTCTGCCAGAATGAAGCAATATGGAGCTATGCGGGCAGTAGGAATGGATGAACGGCAAATGACGAAAATGATTGCCTGTGAAGCATTCACCTATGCTGTTTTGGGGTGCGTTGTTGGTTGTGCTATTGGCTTGCCGCTTAGCAAATCGCTGTATGATTTCCTTATTGCAGGGCATTTTCCATCTGCTGTGTGGCAGTTCCCAATTATCTCTTTGGGCGTTATTCTTCTGTTTGTCTCGATTGCGGCAATCGCAGCTGTATATGCTCCGGCAAAACGAATTCGCAATATGTCGATTACTGCAACCATCAATGAATTATAGTTTCATATGTTAATCTGCCGGACGACGGCAAAAGAAAAAAAGCCGTCGTACAGCAGACACATTTTCACGCGCCTATGAAGCGGCGGCTTTGATTTTCAGAGCCGCCGTTTCTTTTCGTCTACCTTAAAATAACGACGACCTAACACCGTGTAAATCCACGGCGGCATATAAGGAGGATTGCCGCCGTGTCTATTTTTGCCTCTTTTCATAGTACCCATGACCTACATCAATTAAAAAAAGCATAGCGCCCCCTCCGGGACAGTCTGGTTATGAATGTGAAATCAGACAGTATATAAATGAATATGTAACTTCATGCGTTCGTGTGGCTTCATGCCGCCCGGGCGCTTTTGTGTTCTTATGGGGCTGCTTCGGGTCATGTTGGCCCGAAGTCATTCCCCGGTGCCGCTCCCCGCCGCCTTCGTTTCGGTCACTCGTCAACCAACAACCGAAACGGAGGTCAATATGGCTATTATCAATTTGCGGGACTATTACCCATTCTATACATCAGATTGCTTCATGGAAGTATCGGAAGAAGTTGCAGAAATGTTCAAAGAGTTTGATCGTAAAGAGGCTGCCTACCGGCTGCGTACATACCGCCACAAAGCCTACTATTCCCTTGATCGGGATGACGGGCTGGAGCATGAAGCTGTCTTTGTTGCCTTATCTCCCCATGAACTGTATGAGCGGAAAGTGACCATGCAGGAGCTTCACGCAGCGATTTCCAGTTTGCCGGACAAACAGGCAAAACGGATTTATGCTCATTTCATTCTCGGCATGACCAAACAGGACATTGCCCGGGCAGAGGGCGTCCATGAAAAAGTGGTTCGTGTCGCAATCGAGCGAGGTCTGCGGCGCTTAGAAAAAATTTTGAAAAATTCTTTGTAAGGCGTACCGATTTAGGCCGGAAAATGAAATGGCTTATGAGAGGCAAAACACTTCGGGTCACAATAGCCCGAGGTTCAGACAAGCCTCATGCAGATTGAAAATCGAATAAAAAGACACCCGGATACGAAGGGGAACGCGCTGTGTGACAGACCCGCCATGACCTCGGATTTCAGAGAATACAGTCTTTGTAAAACTGAGCGAGCGAACAGGTCCATGCCATAGGTGGGGCAAGGCTGGCTCCACCGGAACAGGCGCAGAACCCGGATACTTGCGTTTAGTCACAGTCCGAGCGTTGAAGCGGTCTTGCAAGCCGTGAGCCGTCGCAGGCAATGAGAACGCCTTGCCATCAGAATGGGGAGAGTTGAAATACTATGGGGCATGAAGCCTATGCCCGTCCGGTGTGTCTGAAATGAAGTGAAAACCTATGGGGAGCCCCCGGCAATGCTGTCTGATGATAGGCCAACCGATCCGGCGTGGCTCCCCATCTTTTCAAAAAAGGAGCACTTTATGGGAAATGCGTTTGGAATGATCCCCGGCTTGGAACCGGACGAATGGAGCAATGACGCCTGCCGTGGTTATGTCATTATGGCAATGGAGGACTGCGGATTTTCAAAGAAAGATATACGGCATGTTGTGGGGCAGCTTTATGAAGTATTTGACCTCAACAGCGTGGAGGACGCCAAAGAAAAGTACCATTCCAGTCCTTACTGACCTCGGGTCACATCAACCCGAAGTGGAGAAAGCTCAAAGGGCGGCACCTGCTGGGTGCCGTCTTTTGACATTTCCCCACGGGACAAGTGGGAAAGGCAGGCATATACACGCACTTTCGCAAAGGAGGTTTTCAATGACGCAAGCTGTCACTTATGAACGAGAAACAAAGTCTGTCGCATTTCAAGGGAAGATCATTGTGCTGGAAAGCCTCACGCCGGTACTTCCCCCGAAGGAGAAAGCACAGCGCAAAAAAGAAATTGAGCGTTGTCTTTATGAGGTGTTCCGCAAATATGGAGACAGATTTCCCTAATCATTCGCAACATTGTTGTCCGGGGCTGCTGATGGTATAATATAGTTGTAAGGTTGGTAGCTCCATTCCAACAAGGAAAGGAGCCCAATATGGAATTTATCAGAGAAGATTGTATTTACGCAAGACAGTCAGTAGACCGCAAGGACAGTATCAGCATTGAAAGTCAGATCGACTTTTGCAAGTATGAATTGAAAGGTGGGAGCTGCCGGGTATTCAAGGACAAAGGCTATTCCGGTAAAAATACGGACAGGCCGGAGTTTCAAAAGCTGCTGGGCGAGATCCGCAAGGGAAAGGTCAGGCGGGTCATCGTGTATAAACTGGACCGTATAAGCCGCTCTATTCTGGACTTTGCAACGATGATGGAGCTGTTTCAAGAGTATGATGTGGAGTTTGTATCATCCACAGAAAAGTTTGATACTTCGACCCCGATGGGCCGGGCCATGCTGAATATCTGCATTGTATTCGCCCAGCTTGAACGTGAGACAATTCAGAAGCGTGTCACAGACGCCTACTATTCACGGTGCCTGAAAGGCTTTCACATGAGCGGACAGGCACCATACGGTTATCAGTTAGAGCCTACTGTGGTAGAGGGTATCCGCACAAAGAAAATGGTTGCCGACCCCGTAGCCGCCGACCATGTTCGGCTGATGTTTGAAATGTACGCTGAACCGGAAACCTCCTTCGGAGATATTACCCGATACTTCGAGGAACATGACATAAAAATTTATGGCAAATCCATGTTCCGTACATTTCTTTCCCAGCTTTTAAGAAACCCCGTTTACGCACAGGCCGATTTGGAGCTGTACGAATTTTTCAAGAGCCAGGGCGCAGCGATTGTCAATGACGCTTCCGACTTTGCCGGAACAAACGGCTGCTATCTCTATCAGGGGCGGGATGTGAAGGAGGACAAGGACAGGTGCTTAAAAGACCAGATACTTGTTATCGCTCCCCACGAAGCACTCATTTCCTCTGACACATGGCTTAAATGCCGGAAAAAACTTATGGCAAATACCACCTTCCAGCAGGGACGGAAACCGAAGAACACTTGGCTGGCCGGAAAAATCAAATGCGGGCATTGTGGGTATGCTCTGAAAGCCACCCATGTACCAAACAGCACTGGATATTTCCGCTGTACCAAACGGACGGAAAACAAAGGCTGTCCGGGCTGCGGGAAAATCCGCAAAGAAGAATTTGAGCAATTCATTTTCTCGGCCATGCAGGAGAAATTCAAAGACTTTCAGATACTCCACGGCAGAGAGGAAAAAGTCAATCCGAAACTGACCGCCTATCAAGTGGAGCTGGCACAGGTGGAGTCAGAAATTGAAAAGCTGCTGGATACGCTGACCGGAGCCAATGCGACCTTGCTTGCCTACGCTAACAAAAAAATTGAAGAACTGGACAACCGACGCCAGACCATTTCAAAGGCAATCGCTGAATTGAGCGTTGAAACCATATCTCCCCAGCAGATAAAGAAGTTATCCTATTATCTCGACAACTGGGACAGCATAGATTTTGACGACAAAAGAAAAGCCGCCGATGGTTTGATCTCTACGATCAAGGCCACCAGCGACCGTGTTCAGATAGAGTGGAAAATCTGACATTTCCGCTCTATCGCCCCTCATTTCTATTTTATCTTGTTTGTACCCCTTGTACACTGATGTTT
>USHP01000212.1 GCA_900554625.1 uncultured Eubacteriales bacterium
CCCAGGTACTCCAGGTTCTGGCAGATCCGAGCCCGCATGGAAGCGGAGTTCTCGCCTACACCGGCAGTGAACACCAGGCAGTCCAGACCGCCCAGAGCAGCAGCGTAGGAGCCGATATACTTGCGCACTTCGTAGGCGAACTTGTCCAGAGCCAGAGTGCAGTCAGCATTGCCGGCCTCAGCGCCTTCTTCGATGTCACGGAAGTCGGAGGAGATGCCGCTCAGAGCCAGCACACCGGACTTCTTGTTGAGCATATTCAGGCACTCGTCAGCGCTCATGCCGTACTTGTTCATAACGAACTGCACCACAGCGGCATCCAGATCGCCGGAACGGGTACCCATGGGAACACCGGCCAGAGGGGTCAGACCCATGGAGGTATCCTGGCACTTGCCGTCCTTCACAGCGGACAGGGAAGAGCCGTTGCCCAAGTGGCAGTTAACCAGCTTGATGTCCTTGCGGCCCATCAGCTCAATGGCACGCTTGGTGACATACTTGTGGGAAGTGCCGTGGAAGCCGTAGCGGCGGATGGAGTCGTTCTTGTAGTACTCGGTGGGGATGGCGTAACGGTAAGCCACAGGAGGCATGGTCATGTGGAAAGCGGTGTCGAACACGGCAACCTGGGGAGTGGAGGGCATAACTGCCTGGCAGGCACGGATACCCATCAGGTTGGCGGGATTGTGCAGGGGGCCCAGGGGGATGCACTTCTCGATGGCGGCGATGACTTCATCGTTGATGATGCAGGAGTCAAAGAACTCCATGCCGCCGTGCAGGACGCGGTGGCCGACAGCATCGATCTCATCGGTGGACTTGATCACGCCTTCCACGGGATCAACCAGGATGGACAGAACAGCCTGGATGGCCTCGGAGTGGGTGGGCATGGGGATGTCCTTGACGATCTTCTTGCCGTTGGCATTGTGGGTCAGACGGCCGTCAATGTAGATACGCTCGCACAGGCCCTTGGCAGATACGACGCCGGTATCGGGATTCATCAGCTGATACTTCAGGCTGGAAGAACCGGCATTGATAATCAAAACGTTCATTGGGGGATGCCTCCTAAATAAATATTTTCATTTTGCCAAAAACGTGGTATGATATCCATAGCTAAGAGTATTATATTTCATTTTCTTCAATTTCTCAAGCCCTCAGAAGAAAAATTTTGGAAAAAGGAGAGGGTATTTTGAAAACCGTCGGGATTATCTGCGAATATAACCCCTTCCACCTGGGACATAAAAAGCAAATTGACCGGATTCGTCAGGAATTCGGGCCGGATACGGCGATAGTGTGCGCCATGAGCGGAAATTTTGTCCAGCGTGGACACCCTGCCCTTGTGGACAAAAGCATCCGCGCAGAAGCGGCGCTGCGGTGCGGGGCAGACCTGGTGCTGGAGATGCCGGTGACGGTGTCCCTTTCCTCTGCGGAAGGGTTTGCCCAGGGCGGCGTGGAGATTTTGTCGAGGGTCTGCGATACCCTGTGCTTTGGGGCAGAATCCGCCGACGGAGCAGCCTTGATGCATACGGCGGAGATTTTGTGTTCATCGGAATTTGAACTGGTGCTGCGTAAGTTCTTGGAAACGGGTATTTCCTTCCCGGCGGCCCGGCAGGCGGCTCTGGCGGAGCTGGGGGGTGAGGAAGACATTCTGCGCCAACCCAACGATATTCTGGCGGTGGAGTACTGCAAGGCAATCCGCAGACAAGGTGCCAATCTTGAGGTATTTCCCATCCGGCGGCAAGGAAGCTACCATGCCCAAACTGCTGACAAGGAAAATCCTTCTGCCACCGCTGTACGCTCTCTGATGCTGGGAGGGGAAACCTGGCAGCCCTATGTCCTGGAGCAGACGGTTTCCCTGTTTGACCAGGCTCCGATGCACACGCTGGCAGCAGGGGAGCGTGCGGTGCTGGGGAAACTTCGCACCATGACCGACGAAGAATTTGAGGCTCTGCCCTATAGCAGTGAAGGGCTGTGGCGCAAGCTGATGCACGCATCCTGTAAGGAATCCGGACTGGAAGAAGTGCTTGCGGCGGTGAAATCCAAGCGTTACACCAGAACCCGGCTGGATCGGATGGTGATGTGCGCATTTCTGGGTATTACCCGGGAAATGCTTCAGCAGGAAGTACCCTATACCCGGGTGCTGGCATTCAGCCGCCGGGGACGGGAGATTTTGAATGGCCAGAAAAAGCTGGGATGGCTGCGCAATGCCGGGGAAAAAATGGAGCATCCCCACTGGCAGCTGGAAAAGCGGTGCGGGGATTTGTATGGGCTGTTCTGCACCGACGCACCGGAACCGGGGGGAACGGAAGAGCGCCGACGGGTTCGCTGTTTGCTTTGATTTGTTGCATCTTAACCGGCCAGTGCATTGACAGCCAAACTGCTCCCATGATATCATGAAGCAAAATATTTTTCAGGGAGTTACAAATATGAGAAAACTGTCGTCCTTTGTCCCAAAACTGAAACCGGTGAATGTGCTGGTAGCGTTTTTTACCTCCGCATTCCAGGCCTTCGGCATGTACAATGTTCACGCATTGTCCGGGGTGACTGAGGGCGGCGTATTTGGCATGATTTTGCTGATTGACCACTGGCTGGGGATTTCTCCGGCGATTTCCAGTGTGATTCTCAATGCAGCCTGCTATGCCCTGGGGTGGAAAACCCTGGGTAAGGATTTTATTGCTTATTCCTTGATTGCCACCTGCGGCTATGCTGCTGCTTATGCCATTTGTGAGTGCTTCCCCCCGCTGTGGCCGGAAATTGCCCAGATGCCCCTGCTGGCGGCCATTGTTGGCGCTATGTTTATCGGCATCGGCGCCGGGCTGTGCGTACGTGCAGGAGGCGCCACCAGCGGCGACGATGCGCTGGCCATGAGCCTGTCCCATTTGACGAAGCAGCCTATTGAACGGATTTATCTGGCCAGTGATCTGCTGGTTCTGACTCTGTCGCTGAGCTATATCCCCCTGCGCCGGATCGGCTACTCGCTGCTGACGGTGATCCTGTCCGGGCAAACCATCGGTCTGATTCAGAAAATCCACCGAAAAAGGAAGTAAGGGCCGCTTTTTGCACCTTCGGAATTTTACATTCTTATCAAACCCTCCCCCGCAAATGCCGGAAAAATTGTACAGAATAATTGTTGACATTCACCAAAAAGAATGCTACTATCTTGTGCAATTCAACGTAGACTTTGCGCGGGAGGGTTTTGCAATGTCGGATAGTCCGATGAAAGATCTGACCACCGGTTCTCCCATGAAACTGGTGCTGTCCTTTATGCTGCCGCTGTTGTTTGGAATGGTGTTTCAGCAGTTTTATAACATGGTGGATACCGTAGTGGTAGGAAAATTCCTGGGGGTGGATGCCCTGGCAGGTGTGGGCTCCACAGGTTCCATCAATTTCCTGGTGCTGGGACTGTGCAACGGAATCTGTGCCGGATTTGCCATCCCGGTGGCCCAGAAATTTGGCCAGCGGGATTTTGACGGCCTGCGGAAATTCGTAGGCAATATGGTATGGCTGAGCATCTTTTTTGCCGTGGTCATCACGCTGGTGACTACGGTATTCTGCCGGCAGTTTCTGGTGTGGATGAATACGCCGGAAGATACGTTTTCCTATGCCTATGACTATATTTTCCTGATCTTCCTGGGAATTCCGGCAACCATGCTGTACAATCTTCTGTCGGGTATTATCCGCTCCCTGGGCGATTCCCGGACGCCGCTGTATTTTCTGATTTTTTCGAGCCTGTTGAATGTGGTGCTGGATATCCTGTTTATTGTGGCGTTTCACATGGGGGTTGCAGGTGCCGGTTGGGCAACGCTGCTGAGCCAGCTGATTTCCGGCGTCCTGTGCCTGTGGTACATGGCGAAGCATTTTCCCATCCTGAAACTAAGCAAGGAAGACCTGAAGCTGGAGCGCAGCTATGTCCAGCGGCTTCTGGCCATGGGCCTGCCTATGGGAATGCAGTATTCCATCACGGCCATCGGCAGTAT
>USHP01000213.1 GCA_900554625.1 uncultured Eubacteriales bacterium
GAACTTACCTTGCTGCTGCTTGTTCTGCTGCTTGCCCTTGCCGCCGCCAATGCGCTGCTTGCCGCCCTGGTAGTTCTGCACCCGCTCGGAAACCAGGTTATCCACATCGGCGAACCGGTTGGCATTGACCTGGACGGCAGAGGTGTCCACCACCCGGCGCTCCCGCTTGCGCTCCAGCTCCTTGGGAGCCTCGGCCTTGGGAGCCTGCTGGGCAGGCTGGGTGTTCTGGGGCTGCTGGGGGCGATTCTGGCCCTGCTTGGGCTGCTGGGTCTGCTGGGGACGCTGGGCCGGGGTGGCCTTAGCTTCCTGCTTGGGTTCTTCTTTGGGTGCGGCAGGCTTCACTGCAAAAATTTCCTCCATGGATTTGACCTGATTCTTCTGGGTCATGTAATCAAACACCACATTCAGCTCCTCTTCTGTGAGCACCTGGGTGTTGGACTTGGGCTTTTCAAAAAACTGTCCCACAATCTCCGCGATTACCTTCGGGGCCACACCGAAATCCGCGGCGACCTCCTTGACGCGATACTTAACAAAACTCATTCTATACACGCACCTCCAAAATGTGACAGTCGGCTGGAAATGCAGAGTGCAAAAGGCAAAATGCGGTTTTATCCCTCACTGTGCATTTTGCATTCTGCATTGTCCGTATCCGACAGGCTCCTATTGGTTGTCATAACAACTTACTTCTTCTTTCCCCTGCGTTTGTTGCGCAGGTGGGCGCTGGCTTCCCGGCGGCGCTGCTTTGTCTTCTGGGTTTTGGCGGTGAGCACCTCCAACGCTTCAGCGCAGCGCTCCGGCTGCCCCAGAGACTGCACCAGAGCCAAAGCCAGGGCCGCATCGGTGATGGCGGCGATGGCCAGGCTGGTTCTGCCGATGGCAAAGCCCATGTCGTCCTTGGTGGCATCCAGCCGCAGGCACTGCTGGTCGGTACCGGCGGCAAAGCTCTTCGCCCGCCGCCAGGTATGGTCGGATGCGTCAGAGGCCACCACAATCAGGTGGGCTTTCCCTGCCCGGGCGGCAGCGCCTACCGGCTCTTCGCCCAGTTCCGCCATGCCGCCCTTCCGGGCCAGTGCCAGATAATTCAGGGCTTTATCCACGCTCTATCTCCTTTTCCAGCCGGGCGTAAACCTCTTCCGGAATGGCGATTTCCAGGCTCCGCTCCAAAGACTTGATCCGCTGGGCCTTGCGCAGGCATTCCGGATTGGGGCACAGGTAAGCGCCCCGACCATTGACCTTTCCGCTGAAGTCCACCTGTACGCCGCCTTCCGGGGTGCGAACCACCCGGATCAGCTCTTTCTTGGCCTTCCGTTCCCGGCAGCCCATACACTGCCGCTGGGGGATCTTTTTCTGCATAATCCAAATCCCTCCGTTTCTATAGGTAAGGAGCGACCTTACAGCTCCTCGGTTTCTTCTTCCGGCTGCTCAGAAACCTGCTCCTCGGGCTCAGCCTGGGAAGCGGGCTTGATGTCCACCTTGTACCCGGTGAGCCGGGCTGCCAGACGGGCATTCTGGCCTTCCTTGCCGATGGCCAGGGACAGCTGGTCGTCGGGAACGATCACCCGGCAGGCCTTCTGGCCGGGAATCAGGCTGACGGAAATCACGTCAGCAGGGCTCAGAGCGGCCCGGACATACTCGCAGGGATCTTCGCTCCAAACCACGATATCGATTTTCTCGCCGCCCAGTTCTTCCACAACGGCGCCCACACGGCCGCCGCGAGGACCAACACAGGCGCCCACGGGATCGATGCCCTCCATGGTAGCCCGAACGGCCATCTTGGAACGGGAACCAGCTTCCCGGGCGATGTTGCGGATCTCCACCTGGCCCTCGGCAATTTCCGGGGTCTCCAGCTCGAACAGCCGGCGCACCAGGTTGGGATGGGTACGGGACACATGGACCAGGGGACCACGGCCTGCCTTGTGCACTTCCAGAACGTACACCCGGATCAGATCACCCTCGGAATGCTTCTCGCCGGGAATCTGCTCGCTGGCACGGAGCACAGCGTCGGATGCGTCGTTGCCCTGGCCGATGCGGACGAACATATCACCGGTGTTGGGATCAATCCGCAGCACAGTGCCGGTCAGCAGCTCCTGCGCCTTGGAAGAATAGCTTTCGTAAGCCACGCCCCGCTCGGCTTCCCGGATGCCCTGAATCACCACCTGCTTGGCAGTCTGGGCGGCAATCCGGCCGAAGCGCTGGATATCCACCGGAATACACACCGGGTCACCCACCTGAACGTCGGGGTTAATCAGTCTGGCAGCGTCCACCAGGATTTCCAGGGCGGTATCCTCCAGCTCTTCCACGGCGGTCTTGACAATGTGCATGCTCAGACCTTTCTCGCTCAGCTCCACCACCACATTGTCCGCCGGAACGTCCCGGCGATCTTCCCGGTCTTTGCGGTATGCGTTGGTCAGCGCCTGCTTCAGACGCTCCACCATATAATCCACAGGAATGCCCTTTACTTTTTCCAATTCCCGCAGGGAAGCGAAAATTTCCGCACCGATGTCCACCTTGGGAGCTTCGGCCTGCTTCTTGGCTCTGGTATTTCTAGCCATTGATTGTTTCCTCCTTGTCAGAATTCCACACGAAGCCGCACCTGAGCGACTTCCGATTTTTCAAATGTAATGGTTTCTTTGCCTGCCTCCACGGTGATTCTGCCCTCTTCGTAGCCGCGCAGAACACAGGGGATTTCCTTCATGCCGTTTCTGGGCCGGTAGAGCTTGACCGTAATGGCGCTGCCCAGGAACCGCTCAAAATCCGAAGGGCGCTTGAGCACCCGCTCCAAACCGGCAGAGCAAACTTCAAAATGGTAAGAGCCCTGAATCGGGTCCTTTTCGTCCAGGATGGGGTCCATGGCCCGGGATACCGCTTCGCAGTCGTTGATGTCCACGCCGCCTTCCTTGTCCAGGTACAGCCGCAGGAAGTATTCGCTGCCCTCCCGGACGTACTCCACGTCCCAAAGCTCGCAGCCAAACTTCTCCACCACGGGTTTTGCATAGCTTGCCACCAAATCGGTTACTTTCATTGCAAACATCATCCCTTTCCTGTAAATCAACAAGAAAGAGAGGCGCTCGCGCCTCTCTTTGCCTACACTCTACCATCTACGGTAGTATTATACCACCACTTCCGCCGTTTGGCAAGAGGGATTTCTCAGAAAATTTGCCAAAAAGCCGGATTTTCTCCGGATATTTCTCTGGGAAATCCCCCAAAGTGTGCCTCAGGATAGGGTTTCTTCCGCTTCTTCCGCCGCCTGCCGGGCTTTTTCGGCGGCGTTTAAGCTGTCCCAGTTTGCCCGGTTGGTAAGCATGGTTACAGACAGCACCTGCTGGGCAAGTTTTTCGGTCAGCAGACCCGGCTTCAGCCGCCAGCGCCAGTTGAAGCCCACGGTGCCGGGCTGGTTCATCCGGGACTGGTTGTCCAGCCCCAGGTAGTCCTGGATGGGGATGATGCAATCCTTGGCAACGCTGGCCATGATCAGCTGGATCAGGGCCTTGTACATCTCCTTTTCGGGGGTGTGGAAATTGTACAGGTAGCTGCGTACCTGCTGCTTTGCCTCCGGGGACAGCCCTTCATACCAACCAAACAAGGTCTCATTGTCGTGGGTGCCGGTATAGACCACGCAGTTGGCGTTGTAATTATGGGGCCAATAGTCATTGGACGCCGACACATCCTCCGGGTTCACCGCAAACTGCAGCACCTTCATGTTGGGATATCCGCTCTGGCGCACCAGCTGGCGCACGCCCTCGGTCATCAGGCCCAGATCCTCAGCAATCACGTTCACATCCCCCAGCCGCTGACGGATGGTGTCGAACAGCTCCATGCCGGGGCCATCCTCCCAATGTCCGTTTTGGGCGGTATTTTCCCCGGCGGGGATGGAGAAATACCTGTCTCTTATTACACATCTGACGCTGCCGACGAATAGAGAGGTGTAGATC
>USHP01000214.1 GCA_900554625.1 uncultured Eubacteriales bacterium
CCGTGGAGTCCATCAAGCGCAATTCCAGGCATTTTGAAATCTCCACCTCCGAATATGCCAACCCCATGAACAAGGGGGCCTTTGTCAACAAACTGGACTTCGTGATTCTGGGTGCCTTGGAAGTGGATGTGGATTTCAACTGCAATGTGGTGGTTGGCTCCGACGGCGTGGTGAAGGGCGCACCGGGCGGTCATCCGGATACCGCAGCTGGTTCCAAATGCTCCATCATTGTGGCCCCTCTGGTTCGCAGCAGAATTCCCACCATCTGTACCCGCTGCACATCGGTTACCACACCGGGGGAAGCCATTGACATTGTGGTTACTGACTACGGTATCGCCATCAATCCCAGACGAACGGATCTGTTGGAAGCCTACCGAAACTCCAAGCTTCCACTGCTTACCATAGAGCAGCTGCGGGACAAGGCCTATTCCATCACCGGAGAACCGGACCCCATTGTGTTTGAAGAACAGATTGTGGGCATTATCGAAAGCCGGGACGGAACCATTATGGACGTGGTGCGCAAGATCAAACAATAACCCTGACCTGCAAGGAAGCGGCCTGCGAGGGCAAAGCTGCATAGTTTTCAAACAGAAAAAGACCCTCCGGCGAAAATCGCCGGAGGGCTTTGGTTCGATTACAGGACGGTGATGGAAGTGCTTTCCGGCAGCTCCCGCTTTGCCGCCTTGGGTACGGACAGCTTCAGAATGCCGTCTTCATACTTGGCACCGATATCCTCAGGACGCAGGGTGTCGCCGACGTAGAAGCTGCGGCTGCAAACACCGGCATAGCGCTCTCTGCGGATATAGTTGCCGGCCTGATCCTGCTGATCCTTGTCCAGACCCTTGGCGGCCTGAACGGTCAGATAGCCGTTTTTCAGATCCACCGTGATCTCGTCTTTCTTGAAGCCGGGAAGATCCATATCCAGTTCATAGGTATTGTCCAGTTCCCGGACATCGGTCTTCATCATGTTTCTGGCGTGCTTGCCATACAGGGGATCGTTTCCACGGGGCATCATGCCGAAAGGATCGGTAAAGAAATCATCGAACAGGTTCTCACCAAAAATGCTAGGCAACATAAGTCATTCCTCCATTCAATCTTTCGTGGGCGTCTGACAGAATGTCGGGCGTAGGCGAACTTTTGTTACCGTTTGGCTTTTCTGTTCCTCTTTCAAGGAACACCTGTACTATAGCACTAAGTTTTAGCACTGTCAAGGCGAGAGTGCTAAAATTCACAAAACATCCGATGTTTGTTCATAATCCAGGCAAAAGAAAACAGGAGACGACCAATAGGCCGCCTCGCTGCATTTTCTTTATCTGTGCTGGCCGAAGAAGAACAGCGCCAGCATACCCGGACCGACGTGGGCGCCGGTGAAGGGCTCGTGGGGACAGACAATCAGTTCCTTGGGCGGGCAGACTTCCTGAATCTGCTGGGCAAGAAGCTGTGCTTCCTCCGGGCAGTCACCGTGGGTAATGGCTACCCGCTGATTTTCCGGATGGATGGCCTTGGTGCGGTACATTTCCACAATGGCCTCCATGGCCTTTTTCCGGCCCCGGTATTTGCCGCAGGAGACAATGTGGCCGGTGGCGTCACCCCAGAGCAGGGGCTTGATGTTCAGGATGGTGCCAATGGCAGCGGTGGCGCCGCTGACCCGGCCGGTGCGCTTGAGGAAATTCAGATCATCCACGGTAAAGTACTGCAGCAGGTGCATCACTTCTGCGTCCAGAATTTCTCCGGCCTGGGCGGCGGTTTTTCCCTCGCTGCGCAGGTCTGCGGCCCGGCAGGTCAGAAGTCCGGTGCCGAAACCGGCGCCCAGAGAATCCACAATCCGCACAGTACGCTCCGGAAATTCTTCGCTCAGCTCCTCTGCGGCGATCCGGGCAGCCTGAATGGTGCCGCTGATGCCGGAGGACATGCCCACATACACAATGTCATTGCCTGCTTCCAGCTCCGGCCGGAAATGCTCCAGAAACAGATGGGTGTTCAGCAGGCTGGTTTTCAGTACGGAGCCGCTGCGCAGCTTGTCATAGTAAGCATGGGTGTCAAAGCTGTCAATGTCTCCGGCAAAGGTTCCCGGCTGACCGTCGAGAATATAGCTGCAGGGAAGCACCCGGATGTCCAGCTGGGAGAGCAGCCGCCCGGGCAGATTGGAGCAGCCGTCGGTAAAAACAGTAAAAGGCATACAAACCCCTCCAAGTGAATTATCTTAAGACCAGTGTAGCACTCCCAGAAGGAAAAGTAAAGAAACCAGGCAAATCGGAAGTCACAGGAGAGAGAAATGGGAAATTCTACTGCCGGTAGAGTTCCAAAATCCGAGTTTATTCCCCATCTTCTTCCTTGCCGCGGAACAAAAGCTGCATTTTCTGGTCCAGATCCGCCAGGGTCTGGGCGCATTCCAGCAACTGCCGGGATTCCTGGGTGGAAAAATCCCGGTTGGATTTGTAGCGCAGCTCATGTTCCAGGCTGGCCCACATGTCCATGGCAATGGTGCGCAGCTGGATTTCCACAGGCAGGGCCATCCGGCCCTCGGCAATCATAAACGGCACATTCAGAATCAGGTGCAGACTGCGGTAGCCGTTTTCCTTGGGCTGCTGGATATAATCCCGCTCCCGCAGCAGCTGAAAATCGCTGTTGCCGATGAGCAGATTGCGCAGGTAGTAGATATCGTCCACATAGTTGCAGATGACCCGGATACCGGCAATGTCCCGGATGCGGTGAAAGTTGTCCGGGGTGACCTCGTAGCCTTTGCGCAGGAGCTTTTCGATGATGCTGTCCAGCTTCTTCACCCGGCACTCCAAATGGTGAATGGGGGAATGGTCATATACCGAGGAGAATTCCGCGTCCAGAATGTTCAGCTGGGTGGAAGCCACCTGCATGGCGCTGTTGTAAAGCTGACGAATGCGGTTGACCTCACTGCGAAAGGACAGCATTTCCGGGCTGACTATCTCCTGATTGAGTATCTCCTGATCCAGATATCGGGGAAGCTCGTCTATCTTTTTTGCTTCTTTCATGTGGGCTGATCATCCTTCCCGTATTTTCGTGTGCAATATCAAAAGTGTAATACACAAAGCTCTCCTTGTGGTGAACAGGGTGTAAAGAATTTTGTTGGAAAGAAAAAGGTACTCCTGTGACCGTACAGATCGGAATGATTGACCATACTGGAAAGACAAAATTCAGCCGCCGGCACGAACCCAGCGCACCGGCGGCTGTAAATTCAGGTTTCGGGTATGGCGTTTTCCATCAGATGCTGATACGCTTCCTCTGTCAGATCGCAGTCGTAGAAGAGCTTATAGTACTCCGTAACCGCTTCCTGTAAATCGTACTGGATATACTCCGGGTACAGCAGCGCGCCCAGCCACAGCATGCCCAGATACCGCTGCACGGAAGGCGGAGAGGAGAGCCAGCCGTAGGGGCCATAGGGGGTCTTGTAGTAGTTGCCCTCGGCAATGGCCCGGACACCCTGCCACTGCTCAGATGTCCCTACCTCTTCATAGCAGCTGTCTGGGGCAAAGATGATCACATCCGGGTCCCAGGAGAGAATCTGCTCCAGGTCCACTTCGTTGCCCTGCCCGTTGGAGACCACGTCTTCCAGAACCGCCAGATTCCGGCTCATCATGTTCACGGTTTCCGCATGGAAGGAGCCCTCGGCAATCACGTTGGTGCCCTTGTCTCCCAGGCAGTAGAGCATGGATTTCCGGGCGCCGTCGGCATCCACCTGCTTCATGACTTCCGCCAGCTCCGAATAGGTATTTTCACACCAGGTGGCCAGCTGTTCGGCTTTTTCCTCCCGTCCCAGCAGCTGACCCAGCAGGCGGTAGGCTTCCGGAGCCGTGGCCACGGTGGCATCGATATGGACAAAGGGAATGCCCGTCTGCTCCGTCAGGGAGTCCATGTCCTCCACTACGGTACTCTTGGAATCGCCAATGTCAATGAC
>USHP01000215.1 GCA_900554625.1 uncultured Eubacteriales bacterium
ATGCCATTTTGATTATGAATGCCCTGTCCTGGGCAATGGATCGCTGGACGGCACCTGTCCGCTTCGGCAGCAAAGGAGGTGCCGCATGAAAGTAAAACAGATTCTGACGGCCCTGGCTGCCATTGTGGTATCTGCTGCGGTATTGGCAGGTGCACGGTTTGGCCTGTCTGGGGTGGCAAGCGAGATTGCCGCTGCAGAGAAGAAGGAAATGATCCGCTTCATGCTGCCGGAAAGCACCACCTTTACTCAGGAAGTCTACACCGGCGAGGACGAAGCCATTGTGGCGGTTTACAAGGGAGAAACCGGCTATGTCCTGGAAACCAAAACCGCCGGATATGCCGGAGATATCTATATGCTGGTAGGCGTGGATAACAGCGGCAAAGTCACCGGCCTGACGGTTCGGGACATGGAGGAAACCCTGGGACTGGGCGCACAGGCACTGCTGGATACGGAGTTTTTGATCCAGTTCCTGGGAACCCAGGGCGATGCCCAGATTGGTGAGGGCGTGGATGCTCTGACCGGTGCCACTGTCACCTCCAAAGCCATTGCCAGAGGCGTCAATGCAGCCGTAGGCTTTGTCACCGGCGCGGATACTTCCTCCGGCGCCACATCCTGGGGAGGTTAAGCCATGAAGAAACAATCCGGAATGTTGAATATTCTGCTGTGCGCCGTGGTTGCACTGACCATGCTGGTGTACATGCTGTGCAGAACCTTCCAGCCTGCGGTGGTTCTGCCTCCGCTGAACATCCCCAATCTTCTGATCTTGAGCGTTCTGGCGCTGATCCTGAATGCATACATTGCGCCTCAGGCAGAATACTGCTGGATTCAGGCGGATATTCTGGCTGCCATTACCTTCGGCATTCTGCCCTGGGTGGCGGGAGAAATCCCTGCCTGGCAGATCTGGCAGCTGGCCCTGGCAGGAGGACTGATCTTTGCCGTTGCGGAGCGGGTTTTCAGCTCCCTGGTGCAGCGCATTGCTTCCGGCCCCAAGGGAAAGCTGGCGATTCTTGCCACCGGCCTGGGACTGATGCTGGCAGGCCAGTGCTTTGCCGGCATGCTGCTGTGATTCTGGGAAAAACACTGAATCCAATATTACCCATATTTTTGAGCGGTACTGTTTTGCAGTACCGCTCTTTTTTGAAATTTGTCTACAATAACCGACACCGAATGAGGATTGGCGTATTTTGGCGAATTGCATTTTGGGGCAGAATATGATATGATATCCCAAATAACCGCGTAAGGAGAGACACTATGGGAAAACGTGTAGTCAGCCTTTTTCTGGCATGCTGCTTGCTGGTATCCCTGGCCGGCGCTGGTTTGCTAACCGTAAGCGCAGCCCAGTTGGATGGACGCAATTTATCCGTTTCTGTGGATGGCCGGGAAGCTGTGGTGGTGAAAGCCTTCCAAAGCTCCTATGACAATAATCTGCTTGTGTCTCTTCGGGATCTGGCGGTGGTTTTGTCTGGCACGGAGAAGGGATTTTCCATTGACATTGAGCCGGACGAGGAATCCGGTACCCGGCTTGTGATCCGCAAGGGGCAGGCCTATACCCCAGTGGGCGGAGAAGGGGAGCCGACTACCCAATTGGATGTTGGAGACTGCATTTACGCCAGCACCAGCTACAACAAATTGTACCTGGACGATCAGGAAATGCGCTTGCCTACCTATCTGCATTTTGCCACTGAAGAGGGACCGGCGGATATTTATGTCCGGATGGCGGACTTTGGCATGTACTTTGACCTGAATCTGGTGTACACAGGCCAGAATACGCTGACATTGGACACCACAACCGGATACCATTACGATTTGGAAAAGCAGCAGTCTGAAGGGTATTTTCAGGATCTGCATGGTGTCGTGCTGGGAGATGCCAATACAGGCTGCGTTCTGTATGCATATAACGGGGATGTTTCCACCCAGATCGCCAGTACCACCAAACTGATGACCTATCTCCTGGTGAAAGAGGCCCTTGATGCCGGAACACTGACGGAGGAGAGCATTTATACCGTTTCGGAGGATGTTTACCGCCTGGCAAATTCCGAGGATGGCATCTACCGGAAGAAGGGGAAATACGGAACGTTGGCCTTGGGAGACGAGGTTACGGTGGGAGATTTGCTGCGGGCCATGCTGATTGTGTCTGCCAATGAAGCGGCGACGGCACTGGCAGAAATGGTGTCCGGGTCGGAGGAAGCCTTTACCCAGCTGATGAATCAGCGGGCCCAGGAGCTGGGGCTGGCTTCTGCGGTTTTCTATAACCCTCACGGGCTGCCGGATTATACCCAGTCTCCCACAGCGTCCAAGCGCCAGAATGAGATGAGTGCGGAAGATATGTTCCGTCTGACCCAGTACCTGCTGAACAACCATCGGGAACATCTGACGAACATTACCCGGATGACCAAAACCGACCTTCCCAGCTTTGGACAAACCCCGGAGGGCAAGGTGGCCTATGCCAAAACCACCAATGCCCTGCTGTATAACTTCCCGGACTGCCTGGGCCTGAAAACCGGAACCACCAATCGCTCCGGTGCCAACCTGGTCAGTGCCCTGCCGGTGACAGATGGAAATGGGGACACCCACGATCTGGTGGTGGTCCTGTTCGGCGGAGAAGATGATGTGGAGCGCTGCGAAAAGACGGCGTGGCTGTTCCGGTATGCCCGGCAGTACTATGCACAGACAGCCTTCCCCCAGGAACAGGTGGTAGAGGAAACCACAGTCGTGACTGTTCCGCCTACCACGGAAGCCACCCAGCCTGCCACCACGGCAACAGAGCCAACAGTGGTGCAGGCGCCGGAAGTACCTCCGGAGCAGCCCGGCAAGATTCTTCTGATGATGGGAATTTCCTTCCTCGCCGGTGCTGTGGTAGTGCTGGTGGTGGTAATCCTGATCAGAAAAGCAGGCAGAAAAAAGGACTATAACCCAAGATTCGGTCGATAAGAAGAACCGGCTGTCCAGATTTTTCCTGGACAGCCGGTTTTTTGAGAAATTGTTTCTGAAAATTGCACAAACTGGTTATGATCGCAGCAGAAAGGAACTTGAAATTATTTTTTCTGTTACTGGTCAATTTTAGAAGCATTGTTACCGGTTCTTGGAAAAGGGGAAAATATGAAGATAACAGCCATCATGCCCATTAAACTCAACAACGAACGTTTGCCTGGGAAAAATACAAAGATGCTGGGAGACAAGCCCTTGCTGCAACATGCACTGGATAAATTGAAAAAGACGGAAATGCTGGATAACATCTATGTCTTTTGCAGCGATGAAAGTATTGTTCCGTATTTGCCGGAGGGGGTATCCTTTGCCAGGCGTCCGGAGTATCTGAATCTGCCTACCTCCAATTTCAACCAAATCTTTGATTGCTTTTTTGAAAGCCATGATGCGGATCTCTATGTGTACGCCCATGCCACGGCGCCGTTTGTGACCGTAGAAACCATGCGGCAATGTATTGAGGCAGTTCGTTCCGGGGAATACGACTCCGCATTCTGCGCTGTGAAAATCCAGGACTACCTCTGGCAGGACGGGGAGCCGCTGAACTTTGACCCAACCAATGTACCGCGCAGTCAAGACCTGAAACCGATCTATCGGGAGACGTCCGGAGTGTACGTTTTTACAAAAGAAGCATATCAAACATACCACCGCCGGGTTGGGCGAAAGCCCTTTGTGAAAGAAGTGTCGTTCAAAGAATCTGTGGATATCAACAATCCGGAAGATTTTGACCTGGCGATGGCACTGATCGATAGATGAAAAAGCATTGTGCCGGAGCGAAAGCTCCGGCACAAAACCTTTTATTTTATTTCTTACTTGGCAGCGTTGACCAGCTCAGCGGTATCCTGAGCAATCATCAGCTCTTCGTTGGTGGGGATGACCCAAACGGTAACCTTGGAGTCATCGGCAGAGATGATGGCTTCCTTGCCGCGGACGTTGTTC
>USHP01000216.1 GCA_900554625.1 uncultured Eubacteriales bacterium
GACATGGACGGTGTTTCCCTCCACGGTGTAGACGGGCACATGCTTTTCGGCCGCAGCATCGGTCGTTCCAGGAATGATTTCCTTCATTTTTTGGCCGCAGCATACCACGGGGACGCCGCTGTCTTTGACCATGGCGATGATGTTGCCGCAATGCTCACAGATGAAGAACCTTTGTTCCATGACGTAGACCTCCTTCAGATGGAAATGGAGCACCGGCTGATTCATTGCGCTTTTGCCTTTCGTCAAGCGTAACGGTATAGCATCGCTTTGAGCGATAAGGATTTTCCTCCGATATGATAGAGTATACCATACTTTGAGGCAAGTGAAACCGGAACTTGAAAAAATCAAAGTCATAAAGGGATGAAACACCGCCTCGCTCCCCCGTCGTTCTAAAACCTTTCAGCCCACAGCCGCGCATTCGGCTGCCAGAGGAAATGTTGCCTTTTGGTCTTGCCCTGGGGCGAGAGTTGTGCTATAATAATCCGCGTCGAAAAAGCCTTGCCGGTGTGATGGAATTGGCAGACGTGACGGACTCAAAATCCGTTGGGCTTATCCCCCGTGTGGGTTCGAGTCCCACCACCGGCACCAAACCAATATAATCCGAACTTGTTTCCGGTAGGAGATGGGTTCGGATTATTGGTTTTTTTCGATCCGTATGAAAGTACCTACTTTCGCAACGGGGTAAGGCGCAAGCCTGTCTCCAAGCCGAGGGGCCTTCGGAAGAAGCAATAATTCCATAGACGCAAAAAAAGGCGGACGCAGCCGTTTTCACGGTGCGCCCGCCCTTTCTTTCGTCCTTACTCTGCCTTGACCTCCTGCTTTTCCAGTTCCCTTTGCTTCTTCCATTCAGCAAATTCCCTCTGGCCTTCCTCGCTTTCATAGAAAGCAAGAATATCCGGGAGGATGCAGCGTGCTATCGCCTCGATCCGGTGCTGGGGAATGCCTGTGTTGTTCGTGAGTTTTTTTCTTCCGCCCAAATGTACCTCCTTTCTTGAGAAAATGGCTATCGCTGGGGAGCTTTGGCAGACTGCTCCCTCTGCCGCTCTTGAAACGCCTGTCTGATCTCCTGAGGAATACTTTCCACAAATCGTCGGAGCCGCTCGTTTTCCTTTTTCAGCTCCAATACTTCCACCCGCTTTTGGATGCTCTTTTCGTCGTTGACTTTTTGTTTCAGGCCCATGTTCTCCTGCGTCAAGTAGTCAATGGTGGCTTGATACTTCTTCATCTGTCCCAGATGCCTTTCCAGCCGGGCGAAATACGGGCCTATCATTTCCAGCGTCTCGTCCCGCTTCTTTCCAGCGTTCAGACCCCCAATCTCGCTTATCGCCTTTTCAATGGTCCGCTGCCGGCGGGTGAGGTCCACAGACTGCTTGAACAGCCACGTGGGAATGTGCCTGCGCTTTGTCACCAGCGCGCTCTCGCCCCGTTTGAGGACCGGGAAAGCCTTTTTCATGTGCGCGTGAAACTCATCCTGCCATTGGGACAACTGCGCCCGGTTACCCAGAATCTCCTTGGCCGACAGGCGGCCGTCCTTCGTGATCGGTGTAAAGCACAGGTGAAGGTGCGGAGTTTTCTCATCCATATGTACCACAGCAGAAAAGATGTTACCCCCTCCCACTTTCTTCTCCATGAAGGCCACCGCTTCGGTGAAATAGGCTTGCACCTCCTGCTTGCTTCTGCCTGCAAAAAACTCCGGGCTGGCGGTGATGAGGGTGTCCACAAACATGGTGCTGTCCTTTCGGAGGCGGCACCCCGCCGTTTTGATGCGAATGTTGATTTCCTTTCGGTACTTCTGTGCGGGCTGGATGATGTGGAAATTGTCCTTGCTTTTGCTGATGTCAATGTCCGGGTTGCTGGCGTACCTCTCCTTTGTGCGCTCGTGATGGGCTTCCAAGGCTCCTGCCGGCCCGGCCTTGTGCTTGACAAAGCGAAGAATTGCGTATTGTGCTTTATGCGTCATCAAACTCCTTTCCTCCATCCATCCAAATTCCCTGATGACCAGTTCCTATTGGGATTGGATAGATGGATAATAAATGGTTCTTTTTGATTTTTGTTTTTCTAACTACTGTCCGGTTTCCGTACTTCTCAAGGGAGATTTCCGTACTTCACGGGTATGGTTTTCAGCCCTCCGGCGTACCATGGTCGGATTTCTTGAAGTCGGCATCTGGAACTGCTTCATGCCATTTTGGGTAAATCCGATTGGGTTTTCCACATCCCTGCTTGCGGATCTCCAGCAGCCCGGCGTATTGGAGTTCCCGCAGGGTATCCACAGCTTTTTGCCGTCCGCAGTGAAGTAAGGTCGTTACCTCATTGATGGGATAGTAGAGATAAACTCGGTCGTATTCGTCTGCCCAACCGTTTTTGCGGGAAAGGCCGGCACGGCGCAAAACCATGGCATAGAGGATTTTCGCCTCGTTGCCAAGCAAATGGTAGCCGGGCAATTCAAACAGGAAGTTGGGAAGCTGTGTAAAGCTGATGGCTCTGGGTTTCTGGTGCAAGTAAATGTACTTTGTCATAATGCCTCCTTGTAGAAAAGTCGAAGCCGTTTTTCGGGGTGGGACGTATCAACGTATGGGGTAAGAAGTTTGCAAGTCCGAAAGCCTTGATTTTTATGCCTTTTCGTAAGCCGACTTTTCTACGTTTGCCCTCCGCCTCCGGGCATAGGCAGCCTTCTGCCTTCGCTGCATCGCCGCCCGGCAGTCGGGGCAGTATTTCGCATTGTTGGAAGTCGAAGAAAAGGTCCTGCCGCACACACGGCAGCGTTTTGCCGTCTCCCGCGGAAACAGCTTCGCCTCCAGCCCCCTGGCCGCCTCATCTTTCAGCACCACCTGGCGAAAGAACGCACAGATGACAGAAAACGAAGTGATCTGAGGACAAACCACTTCCTCGCCATCATCCAGGTAGAGACAGTTGCCGTTATCGTAGAAACTACAATGCGCTCTGATCAGCCGCACTGCCTCCCGGCGCTGTTTTGCATCCATGCGATACAGCGAACCGTTTCCTTCCCGCTCCATGGGCGGTAAGTCTTTCAACTGAAGCATACAGCCTCCTTTCTGAATTTGGGTACAGAAAAGCCACGCCCGCCATTTTCCGGCTTGCGTGGCTTTACTGCCCTTCCTCGTTTTCGTATCGAACGAACCGTTTCTTGATTGCCTCCATGCGCTTGATCACAGCGCTATGGGTTTTGTAGCCCAGCTTATCCGCTATCTCCTGATAGCCATATCCCTCTCCCCGCAGTTCCAGAATCGTTCTGTCCCTTTCAGGCAGAGCGGCCTTGAAACGGTTGCAGAAGTCTTTCTCCGCCGCCTGTTCCGCAACGTCTCCCTCCGGGGCGGGGAGGGAATGGATCTTGCTGTCCTTGTCCTCCATGCATGCTTCCAGCGAAACGGTCCGCACCCGTTTTGACCGGGTGTGATACCACTTGCGCAGGAAGTCCTTGCGGACATGGGTATCCCATTTCTCGAAATCTTCGTCGCAGGGCATTTCCCGCACTGCTTCCAGCATTGGCCTCCAGTCCTGCTCCCCGATGGTTTGTTCCACCACCTGCTTCATCATCGCCTGTACGTCGTCCGCCTCAAAGAAGGGGATTTCGAAGTTCGGTGGCAGGCGGAACAGCTTTTGCACACCCCAGCCCCACACGCGCTCCACTCCTTTGGCCCACAGGGGGAGGGCGTAGGACAAACGCCATGCCGGGGAATTGGCTGTATAGTGTTCTTTCCATCCCCCGAAGCCCAAGTGAGGGAAAACCACCGAGGCCACAGCATCCATGATTTCGCTTGGAAACTGCTGGCTCAAGAGAATTCTGTGCCATTCGGGAGAGGCGTTCAGAGCGCCCAGACTTCGGGGCAGCCTGCGAAGTGTGGGATATCGGGAGAGTACATCGCAGGGCAGCAGGTATGCAAGGGGTAAGTAGCGGA
>USHP01000217.1 GCA_900554625.1 uncultured Eubacteriales bacterium
GCAGAAGATCGGCAACAAGAATAAGCAGCAGAACCGAAACAAGTTTGCCGGCAACAAGCGCCGCAACGAGGAGCAGGAGAAGATGCGCCGCCTGCATATGGAGGTTGCCCGGAAGGCTCCCGTCACCGTGAAGATCCCCGAGGAGATCACCGTTGGCGAACTGGCTTCCCGGATGAAGAAAACCGCCGGCGAAGTCATCAAGTGCCTGATGAAGAACGGCGTTCTGGCTGCCATCAACCAGACCATCGACTTTGACACCGCCGAGTTTGTGGCCACGGAAATGGGCTGCAAGGTGGAGAAGGAAATCACCGTCACCATCGAAGAGCGGATCATCGACGACCATGTGGACACCGCCGAAGAACTGGAAACCCGTGCCCCTGTTGTGGTGGTTATGGGCCACGTCGACCACGGCAAGACTTCCACTCTGGACGCCATCCGTAAGACCTCCGTTACCGCCGGAGAGGCCGGCGGCATTACCCAGCACATCGGTGCTTATACCGTGGATGTGAACGGCAACATGGTCACCTTCCTGGATACCCCGGGCCATGCCGCCTTTACTTCCATGCGTGCCCGTGGTGCCAAGTCTACAGACATTGCCATCCTGGTGGTGGCGGCTGACGACGGCATCATGCCCCAGACCGTGGAGTCCATCAACCACGCCAAGGCCGCCAATGTGCCCATCATCGTGGCCATCAACAAGATGGATAAGCCCACCGCCAACCCCGATAAGATCAAGGAGCAGCTGACCAAGTACGACCTGATCCCCGAAGAGTGGGGCGGCGATACCATCATCGTGCCCATCTCCGCCAAGACCGGCCAGGGCCTGGATGAGCTGCTGGAAATGGTCATCCTGACTGCTGAAGTTCAGGAACTGAAGGCCAACCCCAACCGCCGTGCCAAGGGTACCGTCATCGAAGCCCGTCTGGATAAGAACCGCGGCCCCGTGGCGACTCTGCTGGTGCAGAACGGTACTCTGCATCAGGGCGACATTGTCATTGCCGGTACTGCCGTGGGCCGTGTCCGTGTGATGACCAACGACAAGGGCCGCACCGTCAAGTCCGCCGGTCCTTCCGTGCCTGTGGAGATCACCGGCCTTGCCGATGTTCCCGCTCCCGGCGATGAATTCAACGCCGTTACCGACGAGCGTATGGCTCGTGAACTGGTGGAGCAGCGCCGTCAGGCTCAGAAGGATGCCGCCGCCAAGCTGACCCAGAAGGTCACCCTGGATAACCTGTTTGCCAAGATGCAGGAAGGCGAAATGAAGGAACTGCCCCTGATCGTCAAGGCTGACGTCCAAGGCTCCGCCGAGGCCATCAAGGCATCTTTGGAGAAGCTGAGCAACGAGGAAGTTCGGGTTCGGGTGATCCACGCCGGTGTCGGCGCCATCAACGAAAGCGATATCCTGCTGGCTTCCACCGCAGGCGCTATCATTGTCGGCTTCAACGTCCGTCCCGATGCCGCCGCCCAGGCCTCCGGCCAGCGGGCCAACGTAGATATGCGGTTCTACCGGGTCATCTACGATGCCATCGACGAGATCGAAGCTGCCATGAAGGGTATGCTGGCACCAAAGTTTGAAGAAGTGGTCATTGGCCATGCGGAAGTGCGCATGACCTACAAGGTCAGCGCCATCGGCACCATTGCCGGCTGTATGGTCAAGGACGGCAAGGTTACCCGGGATGCCCAGGTTCGGATTCTCCGGGACAACATTGTCATCCACGAAGGCGAGATCGGCTCCCTGCAGCGGTTCAAGGACGCTGTCAAGGAAGTCTCTGCCGGCTACGAATGCGGCATGAGCGTGGTCAAGTACAATGACATCAAGGAAGGCGACATTTTCGAATGCTTCGCCATGCAGGAAGTCAAGCGCTGATATAGGTTCCCGCCGCACCGCTTTTGCGGCGCGGCGGGTTGTTTTTGCTAAGGAAAGGAGGCAAAATCATGGCTTCGAACCGTATTTTGCTGATTAACGAAGAAATTCAGAAAGAACTGTCCGCCCTGCTTCGTACCGTCAAGGACCCCAGAGTGCAGGACGTGATGATCTCCATTACCCGGGTGGAAACCACCCCGGATCTGCGTTATACCAAGGTTTATGTGAGCTTTCTCCAGGAGGACAAGGCTGCTGCCGCTATGGCTGGGCTGAAATCCGCCGCCGGTTATCTGCGCCGGGAGCTGGGACGGAATCTGCGGCTGCGCTACAGCCCGGAAATCGTCTGGGCCGCTGACGACTCCATTGTCTATGGCGCAAAAATGCTGAAACTGATCAACTCTCTTGAGGTAAAACACGATGAAGAAACTGAACAGGACTGAGACTGCTCAATATCTGCTGGAAAAGGATAATTATGCCATCCTGACCCACCGCCGCCCCGATGGCGACACCACCGGCTCCGCCGCCGCACTGTGCTTAGGACTGCGGCAGCTGGGTAAAAATGCCTATGTTCTGACCAATCCCGATCTGTCCGCCCGGTTTGCCTGGCTCCATGAGGGCCTGACCAAGCCCGAAGTGCAGCCGGGAGATACGGTGGTCAGCGTGGACGTGGCCTCTCCGGAGCTGGTGCCCAATGTGTTCAGCCACCTGCTGGGCCAAATCGATTTGCGGATTGACCACCACGCCAGCGCCGCCTCCTTTACCGAGCGGGAACTGGTGGACGCCTCCAGTGCCTCCTGCGCCGAGGTGATTTGGGATGTGCTGATGGAAATGGGCGTCAAGCCGGAAAAGAATCTGGCAGAAGCGGTGTATGTGGGTCTGTCCACCGACACCGGATGCTTCCGCTATGCCAATACCACTGCCCACACCTTCCAGGTGGCAGCCCAGTGCGCCCAGGCCAATGCCCGGATTTACGAGCTGAACCAGGACCTGTTTGAAACCAACACCCTGGGCCGGCTGCGGATGCAGGCGTGGATTGTGGATCACATGCAGCTGCTGCGGGAGGGAACTCTGGCGGTTTGCGCCATCCCCAAGGTGATGGAACTGGAACTGGGCGTCAATGAGGACGATATGGACAACATTTCCTCCTTCCCCCGTACTGTTGCCGGTGTGCAGATGGCGGCAACCCTGCGGGAAACCAGCGACGGCTTTACCAAGCTGTCCGTCCGGGCAGTGCCCGGCTGCGACGCCACCAGAGTTACGGTAAAATTCGGCGGCGGCGGACATAAGGGCGCGGCGGGTGCTTTCCTGAGAATGCCTTTGCAGGAGGCCTCCATTGCAGTGGCCAATGCCATGCTGGAATTGGAGACGGAATGAACGGAATCGTAATTGTGGACAAGCCCCAGGACTGGACCAGCCAGGACGTCACCGCCCGACTGCGCCGGGTGTTCCAGACCCGGCGGATCGGCCACGGCGGAACCCTGGACCCTATGGCCACCGGCGTGCTGCCGGTGTTTGTGGGACGGGCCACCCGGGCGGTAGAGTTTTTTGAACACGCGGAAAAAGCCTATGAAACGGTGCTTCGGCTGGGAATTACCACCGATACCGAGGATATTTCCGGCACCGTGCTGACGCAGCAGGAGGTTTCCGTTACCGAAGAGCAGATTCATCAGGTGCTGGAACATTTCCGGGGAGAGATTCTCCAGGTTCCGCCCATGTACTCCGCCCTGAAAGTCAATGGGCAGAAGTTATGTAACCTTGCCAGAAAGGGCAGGGAGGTAGAGCGCCAGCCCCGGCCCATTACCATCCATCAGCTGAAGCTGCTGAAGCAGGAAGGCGACGATCTGCACCTGTATGTGGCCTGCTCTAAGGGTACCTATATCCGCACCCTGTGCAAGGATATCGGTCAGGCCCTGGGTTGCGGCGGATGTATGGCCCAGCTGCGCCGGGTTCAGGCGGGAGCGTATAC
>USHP01000218.1 GCA_900554625.1 uncultured Eubacteriales bacterium
ACCGAGATCTACACCTCTCTATTCGTCGGCAGCGTCAGTGTGTATAAGAGACAGAGACCGGGTTGCGGGCCAGCTGACCCAGCTGCAGATGGCTGTCAGCAGCAGCAAGCAGGTTTTGCAGGACGCCGCTTCCCTGATGCGTGCCATCCGGCCCAACCAATAACCAAGCCGCCGTTTTGGATCTTCCGCCTTTTCCGGCGGAAGATTTGTTTTGTGATGGGAGGAACCTATGGTAATTACCAAACCGGAGTATTTTGACCGTTTTCAATGTATGGCAGGCGCTTGTCCGGACAGCTGCTGCAAAGAGTGGTCCGTCCAGGTTGACCCGGAAAAAACGGAATATTACCGCAGTCTGCCCGGATCTTTGGGGGATCGGCTGCGGCAGGTGCTGCAAACCCAGGAGGGCGAGACGGTGATGACCATAGAGGATGGCCGCTGCCCCATGTGGCGTCAGGACGGTCTGTGCCGGATTCAGGCAGAACTGGGGGAGCAGGCCCTGTGCGCCACCTGCCGGGAATTTCCCCGGCTGACCCATGACTATGGAGATTTCCGGGAACTGGGGCTGGAACTGAGCTGCCCGGAGGCAGCCCGGTACATTCTGGCATCCCCCGCTCCGGCGTTCCTCACGGAAACGCTTCCCGGAGCGGAAGCGGGAGATTACGACGAAGAAGCCATGTCCATTCTGAAAACTTCCCAGGAAGCTGTGCGGCATCTTGTGTCGGATACCCGCCGCCCCATCGGGCAGACCCTTGCATTGATGCTGCTCTACGGCTGCCAGGTGCAGGGTTGGCTGGACGGTGGAGAGGAACCGGCCTTTGACCCAGACACCGCCCTGGAAACCGCCGAGCAAATGGCGAAACCCGGAAACATGGAAGAAATTCTGGACTTTTTCCGTTCCCTGGAGATTCTGACCCAACGCTGGGCCGAGCGGTTGGAGCATCCCTGCCCCCGCCCCTGGGACAGCCGCACCCTGGCTTTGGCACGATATCTGACAGACCGGTACTGGCTTCAGGCGGTGTCGGATTATGATGTCTACAGCCGGGTCAAGTGGATCGTCGTGGCCTGCCTGGTTCTGCGGCAGCTGGGTGGGGATTTTCCCACCACCGCCCAGCTGTTTTCCAAGGAGATTGAAAACGATGCAGACAACTTAGATGCCATTCTCGATGCCGCCTATACCCACCCGGCTTTTACCGATGACAAGCTGCTATTTCTCCTTCTGGCATAAGAAAAGCCCCCGCGAACAGCGGGGGCAATTTTTACGTTTTCGGCAGGGTAATGCTGACTTCTCCGCTGGAAAGGTTCTGGGTCTTCCCGTCGTCATAGCGCACCAGCAGGTGACAAGCATCGTCAATGCCCAATGCCTGGGCCTGACGCTCCGTTCCTCCCAGGAAAACCGTGACCTGCTTTCCAAGAATCAAGCTGCGCTGCCGGTATTCTTCCAGATATTCGTCTTTCCCTGTGTAACAATTCCAGAAATGTTCCAGAAATGCCGCCGCCAGGCGGTTTTTTCCGTCATTTACCGGGGCGTCAAAAATCGCTCCGGCGATGGATGCCAGTTCCTCCGGAAAGCCCTCCCGGGGCGGGTACAGGTTGATTCCCACTCCCACAATGGCGGTTTCCAGGGTACCGCTTTCCATGTCGTAGGCCCCTTCCGTCAGGATGCCGCAGACCTTTTTCCCATTCAGGAAAATATCATTGACCCACTTGATCTGGGCCGCTCCGCCGCCTGCCGATTCAATCGCCCGGCACAGCGCCACCGCCGCCACTGCCGTTAGGGGAAGGTTCTGCTGCGCAGAAACCGGCCGGGGCCGCAGCAGCAGGCTCAAATAAATTCCCGTTCCTTCCGGAGAATAGAAGGTTCTTCCATAGCGTCCCCGCCCTCCGGTCTGGGCATTGGAAATCACCACATACCCCTCCGGCGCCCCTTCCTGGGCCCGCTGCCGGGCCAGGGCGTTGGTGGAAACCGTACTGGGAACCACTTCCACGGTAAAGCTTTCCTGAGAATGTAAGTACTCTTCCACCCCCGGAGCGGACAGAATGTCCGTTTCCTCCGAAAGGCAGTAGCCCCGGTTGGTGACCGCATGGATGGGATACCCCTCCTGGCGCAGAAGCCCGATGGCTTTCCACACCGCCGCCCGGGACAGATTCAGTTTCTGGCCCAGTTCCTGTCCGGAAAAGTAAATTCCTTTGTTGGCTTCCAGCAGCGCCAGCAGTCGTTCCTTTGTGGTCATGGTTCCTCCTGTTTCCATTGGCACAGCCCACTCCATTGGCAGTCGGGACAGATTTCCTCCCGCCGCCCGGGCTGTAAAATCTCCTGGGTAACCTTTCGGTCAAAGTCCTGATAATGCAAAATCTGCCCCGGTTCCAGTCCGCAAAGCCGCAGCACCCCTTCGTCATAACGAAGGACTTGCTCCTGGGTGGTGCAAATGCCGCTTTGGTTATTGGGGCAGCTGCTGCAGATTTCGTCCATTTCCGATACCAGGCGAATCATGGGATTGGATTGCAGCATTCTCTGAATGGCTCCCATATTGGCAACGAAGCCGTCACTGTATCCTTTGCCCTGGAAAAACCGCAGACACAGCCCATGATGGGGGCGCAGGGGAAAGGCCTGTTTTTCCATGGGATTTACCCAATCCGGATAGCCCGGCAAAGCCGTCCCCGCAAAGCAAGAGCCAGAGCGGCTTTCAGAAGATCCGGAATGATGTAGGGAAAGACGCACCAACCCAGGGCCGTTCCGATGCCAATAGCCCCGGTGGTTCTGGCGTAGACGGACATAAACCAGGCTGTGCCGAAGGCATAGCAGGCTGCCGTTCCCAGCACCATAGAAAGAAACAGCACCCAATTCTTTCTCCCCAGCATCGCTTCCATGGCCCACATTACCAGGGCCGTCAGCTGAAAGCCCACGATATAGCCGCCGGTGGTTCCGGCCAGGCAGCCGATTCCCCCGGAAAATCCGGCAAACACCGGCACGCCCACCAATCCCAGCAGCAGATACACCAGTACGGCCAGGGAGCCCCGCTTGCCTCCCAGCACGGCTACGGCCAGGAAAATGCCAAAGGTCTGCATAGTAAAAGGTACTGCACTGGGGATGGAAATCCAGGAACAAATGGAAATCAGCACCGCAAACATGGCAATATAGACCATATCCCGGGTTTTGGTTGTGGATTGTGTGGTTACAGCTGTCATAATGGCTTCCTCCTGACAAATTGGTTGATTCTGTCAGAAGTATACCACCGCCGTCTCCACATTGTCAACCATTTATTTTTTTAGGTTGACAATCAGCATTGCTTACCTTTTCCATAACAAAGTTGGTAAGCCCCACGCCGAAGCGGAAAACGGTCTGCTCCCGGCGCACCTGATAGCCCCGCTTTTCAAAGAAGGGTTTTGCGGTGATGGATGCGTGGGTGGTAATATTTCCAGGAACGGCAGCTTCCAAAGCGTCACACAGTGCCATGGCAATGCCCTGGCTCTGGTAATCCTTATGCACATAGAGCCGATCCAGGTACCCTTCCCGGCTGATATCCCCAAAGCCAACGATATTCCCATCCTTCACCGCAATCAGGGTCAGGTGTTCCAGAAACGACCGGTTCCACCCTTCCAAATCCACCTGTCCCGTAGCCCAGGCATCCAGCTGGGGCTGGGTGTAATCTCTGGCGTTGACGCTGTGAACGGTATCATAGAACAGCCGGGCCAGTTCCGGGCAGTCGGCGGGGGTATAGGTTCGGATT
Source organism: uncultured Eubacteriales bacterium (assembly GCA_900554625.1). Lineage (GTDB taxonomy): Bacteria > Bacillota > Clostridia > Oscillospirales > Oscillospiraceae > Faecousia. The sequence continues at coordinate 3,729 of USHP01000218.1, forward strand.
TCCATAGGTTACCTCCAATATTTTCAAGGCAACACCGCATAATGGGGTAAGGAGATTCGGCGAGAGATTTTGACCCGAGC
>USHP01000219.1 GCA_900554625.1 uncultured Eubacteriales bacterium
TGCATACGCTTTGGCCTTGACCAGATCGCCCTGGAGCTTCATCGCCCGGATGGCGTTCTGCATCGTCGCGGCCACGGTTTCTTTGCTCAGCCAGCCCCCCGCATCGGGGAAGCAGTACTTTCTGTTTTTGCGCATTTCTTTAATTTCCCAGTCAGCTGGCCAAAGAGAGTATTCGTCATGTGCTTTCTCCAAAGCATCCGCGCAGTAGATGGACATGGCGATGAACCGGTTTTTCCCCCGGCGTTTGCCGTCCTTATAGGAGCAAGCCGCATAATAGGCGTTGTCGAAGCGCAGGGGCACGCGACAGCTTTTCCCGTTTGCCAGCTGGATGCGCGGCCCGTGCATCAGGTAGAAATAGCAGACGAAATACTGCTGTATCGCGCGGCTGCTCGTCACCATCAGGTACAGCGTCCCCAGCCCGGCCGCAACGCCGATCAGGATAAAGGGCACATTGAACAGAATATGCCCGACGCCAAGCCCTGCCAGCTCATTGGCCCAATAAACGCGCACTTGCAGGAACGTGTACCCGTAAAAAGCGAGGGTGCTCCACAGAACGGCCGTGACGTACAGACGCCGGAATAAGCCGTCGCTGATGCTGGCCTGGGCGGTGGTCCACAGCATAAACATGCTGAAGAACGCCCCGCCCAGCCAGGAGAGCGCCGTGCACCAGGCGGGCACCGGATTGGAGAGGTTATAGCAGAGCCAATAGGCGAAGGCGGCCCCGAAGGCCAGTTGATACGGGTACCACAGCGCCGTAAAGCCCAGCGCCCCAATGCCGAAAAATCCCCACAGCACAGCCGCAGCCGTTACTGCAACGGTGGAAAGTGTGATCGGCACGGTGGTGTTTTCAATGTAGTAATCCTGAACCGTGATATAGTGCCAGTAGCAGATGGCCGCCAGCAGCGCAAGACCAAGAAGGGAACCAAGTATATGGCGCTCTTTCCCTTTTGCCTTGTTTTCTAATTTTACTACCATTGTAAGATACCCCCTGCAACCCAATAATCAACTTCTCCTTTTTCTTTCCCTGACGCTTTCAACCAAGTAAGCACTGCCCTGGAATATTGTCCCTGGTCAAACAGCGCGTGTCCGTCCGCCAAAATTTCGGCAGTCGATTTCTTTTTTCCAAAAAGTCCCATAAAAATTCCTCTCTTTCATCAACAAACAACTTGAAAGAGCTGTCTGTTTTAATATTCATATAACTCCAGCGGCTCTGATTCCCCAATCTTCATGGTATAGAACACGGAACGTTCCCGGTCATAGAGAGGACGCCAGCCAAAACTTTCTTCTTTCCGAACGCTCCAGTCCACGGTAAAATACAGGTCGTTCCCGATAATATCTAAATCGGAAACCAGAGCAATTTTATCTTCCGATCCTTGCGGATTATCTATGAAATCAAACCCCGCACTTTGGGGGATAAGGGTCTGGTAACTCATCAGTTCCTCATTATATTGGAGAATTTCTCCGCTCACGCAGATGAAGGAACCCGGTCTGCTGAGATAGGAATCGCTCTGACTTGTTGTCCATGTTGCTTCCCCGGTTTTTCTGGTCATGACATGGCATATTGTATAGGGGTAATCATCCCAGAAACCGACATACGACCCCATAGAATCCTCTTTTCCAACATAATAAAGGCTGGTTTTCCCGCTGCTCTCCACCACCTGGAACTCCTCGGCTCCCAACTGTCCGTATTCCACTAAGACCTGAGTGTTGTTCCCGTCTGCATCCACACAGTTGATGCCGCCTTCCTGGAAGAAAAATCCGGTTCCGGCATAAGTGCCGTAGGAATAATAAATCAGATCCCCGGCTTTTACCACCTGGCAGATGTCCATGCCGGGAACAGCCCAATCCTTTGATCCGCTTACCTTGCTTAATTCCACAATCTCACTGCCGTCAATGGCCGCTTTCCACAAGGTTGCCTGGGGGATTTCCTGCCCATCTGTGGTGCTGTAATAACAGTATCCATCCGCCGTTCCCAAATAGGACTGGCCCGTAGAATGGACTTGCTTCGTGGAGTGATCTTTGGCATAAAGCAGGTACACGCCTCCGTTATAGCGCCCAATCAATGTACCAGCGCTGTCATCCGCCGCCCAAGGTTCAAAATATCCGTGATCGACCCGGCCGCTGCCATCCAGGTTTACCGAAAACAGTTCGGCCCCGTTTTCCTTCAGATAAATCCGATCCCCCACAATGAAAATCGGCCCGTATCCATTGTCACTCAGAAGGATGTCCTCGTTTCCATCCTCATGACGGCAGACCAGCTGATTCTCCGTCTGTTGGTGGGTATAATAGGCGAAAGTCCCGATAGGATCAAAGCTTTCCTCATTATATTTCCAGTAATAAAGGTTTCCACGGTAACAGACCACATTTCCACCGTTATTTTCCGCGCCGGTCCAGTCCAGCACGATGTCCTTTGTTTCCAATGTTTTACTGCCGTCATCCAGCACGGCGGTGGTAAAACCGGACGCCCCTTCCTTTTCAGCGTAAATCCCATAGATGCCATAGGGAACCTCCGGTACTGCGAAAACGCCTTCCGCGTTTGTTGTCCCATTCCAGCTTTCCTGGAACTCATGATCCAGCCAGCGGTAAAGGGTGACGGCCGCGCCTTCCGCTCCATTCAGGTCCTGATCCAAAACCTTGCCCTGAACCTCTCCATGCCCGGCAAATACCCGTTTCGCGCTATCATTCAGGTAGCTGTACCGAAGGGGCCGTTCGGATAAAGCGGCCCGATAATCTTTGTAATCTTTTTCATCAGGGTATACGGAAGTCTTAATATAATCGTCTACGGAACGGAGGACATAACCGGATACGTTCTCCAATGTTCCAAACGAATATTCATTGGCAGGGGTTCCCATAACTTCTGCCAGCTGTTCCAAAAACGCAATGGAAAGACCGACATCCAGATTCTCCCTGCACCCAATAAAGGCGGAAGCGCCATGACGGTGCAGAAGCCGGACCATCTGGTCATCAGACTTGGCCTGGCATACTGCAAAATATAAAATGGTATTGTCAAACACTTTATCGCCCAGAGCACATTCCAGATAACTGCTGGTCATATTCAAGTGGTAGGTCGCGTGGCCTGTGGGATCAATCATGACATCCACCAGCCAGCGGATGCTTCCCGGTTCGTCGATCATCCCCCAGACATTACTGTAATATCCATCTTCCAAAGGAGTAACGGACTGGCTCAGCTGCGTATAGCCCATCAGCTCCATCAGCTCCCATATCTGGGCCTTAGTTCTTTCTCCCATGGTCATGAAAAGCATATCGCTTCCGTCTCTCCTCTGGAGCAGGCCACCGTGGGTATTGAGCACAGTCATTCCATAATTTGTGAATTCACCGTTCATCAGTCTTTGAGCAGCATCCTCGGACTCCGCCCAGGTTAGCCTTCCACCTACCCGTTCCACCAGCTTTTCCTCACTGGCCCGGAAAAATCCCCCAAAACGCTGCACGAACTCATCGTCTGAATAAGGACTTAAATGCAGGATTTGAGAATTTGTCCGGGGAATTTCACTGGGAATGTAGAACTCCACAGTGGTTTTCCCTTCCTGATATGCTGCAAACGCTTCGTCCTCGTCTGAGTAACCGAAGGTATTGGGAGAAGTGCGGTTCAGGCCGTAGCTTCCAATCAGGCCGTCGGTTGTTACAAACAAAAGGCCGTTCCCCGCCGGTTTCACAGTCTCTACCCGCTCATCCGCCTCCAGCCAGGCAGAAATTTCTTCCATGGCTTCCTCTGAAAACGGGTCTGCAAACCCAGCCTGTTCCGCATAGTCGCCTAAATCCGTGCACACTTCCAAAAGCCTGCCAGCC
>USHP01000220.1 GCA_900554625.1 uncultured Eubacteriales bacterium
GGTGGTCACCATCGTGGTGGCGGTGTGCTTCCTTACAAATCCTGTTGCACCCCAGCAGGTGCAATGGCTGGACCTTGAAAAAGAAATAGACGATTCTTTACAGGTTCAATCCTCAGATTTGACACATTACACCGATGGCGTTGCCTCCAGCACTACCAGAACCGAATATTATTACGGCAACAATGGCCAGCGGATTTATTCCATCGTTTACGATGACGGAGAAGTTGAGAGCAAAACCATCACGGAACAGGATGCCTATGGCAATCAGCTTAGCAGTACAACTTACTTAGCGGATGGAATGACACAGAGCTATGGAAGTGAATTCAAACATACCTTGGACTGGCGTCACCGCCCGGTTCATACAGAATTCTACGACGATGGTATCTTAAGAGATACGCAAGATAAATCGTACGATTGGCGTGGAAATATCGTCCGGGAGATCGTCCAAGCCTTCGATAAGGAGGGAAACGTCACGGCGGTCTATCGGATAACCCGTAAGTATAATTGGCGTGGGGAACTGACTCTGGAGGAGGAAATACACGATTCCGGGGACGAGATAACCAAAACAGTGACAACGTATGAAAATGGTCAAGCGTATGAAACCGCAGAGTACGCAGAAGATGGTACCCTGCTTTCAAAAGAGCGATACATCTACTATTACAACGAGGAGGGCAACCCGCAGGCAAAAGTCATTCAGGATGCCGATACCGGAATTACCACCTGCCGCCACTTCTATGCGTATCAGAAGGATGGATATACCGTTACCATTGAGCTGGAAACTGAAACAACCGGAGAAAAGATTCGCAGAAATTCGGTAGTTTTTTGCGATTATGAAGGAAATCTGCTTCGCAGATTCTGGCAGGAAAATGGTGAAATCATCCTGGATGTGCAAAACCAGTATGAACCAAAGGGTCAGACGGTGGACGATGAAGCCTTTCTTGCCCAGTTTCGCCAGCCGAATATTCAGGCGATTTTGCCGGAAAACACAACCTGTATTGATCTGTCTTATGACCATCGGGAAACTTGCCTGAATCGACCGGAGGAAGTAAAAACGCTGCTGGATATGCTCATCCACGTGCAGGAGCAGGCCCAGACAATTCCGGAATCTTCTGTTTCCGAGCAGATTCAGGACGAATTCTTTCTGCATCATCTCACAGTGAATCATGTGGATGATACGAAAATGGAATATTGGCTATCTCCGGATTGTGACTTGATTTGGCAAGATGCCCCGGAGGGTCAAAGAATGATCTACTCTCTGAAGCAGTGGGACTGGCTTTCTGACTACTTCGCACAAATGACGGATGGCGTCAAGGATCGAGAAACCGCCGGACAACCCTTTGCTACCAAAGAAACCCCTTGGAATTGGACACAACAGATTACAACGGATGCCATTGAAGAAGCCAGTGTCTATTTGGTTTTTGAGAAATTTCAGACGCAAAATGGAGGAGGAACATCTGTGGGCTTTGGCTCGTTGCAGTCACGGGCGCTATCCGAATTGCTTGAAATTCTGCATCAGATTCCGGAAGAAGCTTTTGTGCCGGGGGAGGATTTGGGAGGAGATAACTACAGCGCCTTGTACACCAGCCTTGGGGACAGAGGTTCGGCCGTTTATATCCGGGACCCGGTAAATTCCATGGGGGTTGTCATCCGCAATACCCCGGAGGGAGTCGGAATTGCATTATGTGACGACTGGGAGAAGGTTATGGGCAAAGGTACGGTTCTTGCGGATTCGGTACGCTATTGGGAGGTTTCCGACGGGTCTTTGCTCAGTTTTATGAATAACCTCCTGGAAAACTCCGCTATTGTTGTATATGCTATGGGGTCGGAATATGGCTGGCAGAAACCGCTGGAATTTGCCCGAGATGATTTCACCATGACCTTACGCCTGATCGAAGGATGGGAATACGAGATGGTGGAGGGTCCCTCCCAGGAAACAAACTATGGCATCCGCTGTCGTCCGGAAGGAGTTTCCAGCGGCTGGATCTACTTCAGTTTTTGGCCGGAGGGGTATCATCCCCAGGAAACCGATCGATACTACTCGGAGGGAAGTTGGGGAGGGGATCCTAGTCAGAAGAGCTATCCATCCAGTGTGAAAAAACCGAATGAAATCAACTTAAGGGATGGAATCTGGTCGTATTATGTGAGACATATGGATGCCGGGGACTTCGCTGTAATTAACCAAGGCGCGGACAGTTGGTTCCTGGAGTATAAAGATGCCATCACAGACATCATTGCTTGGTGTGAGGTAGCAGTGTCGGAATGATTCTGCCGGAAAAAGCGCAGCTTTTTTAGAAAGCTGCGCTTTTGGGCGAAACGGGATGTTTGCATTTGGCGGAAGATCTGCTATGATATAAAAAACAGTACCCGCTGATGGTGCATTGCAATTTAGACGGAGGAAGAATGGAGGATTCACCGTGATTTTTTACTTTTCCGGAACAGGAAATTCTAAATGGGTTGCCCAGACTTTGGCCCAGAAGCTGAATGATCAGGCGCAGGACATTGTTCGTCTGAATCAGATTCCCAGCCTGGAGCAGGAGCAGCAGGTTGGCCTGGTGTTTCCCGTCTACGCCTGGGGCGCTCCGGAGCTGATGATGCAATTTGCCAAGAAACTGGGAAAAACCTCGGCTTTTTCTTTCGGCGTCTGTACCTGCGGAGCGGATGCCGGTCTGGCAATGAAAAAACTGTCGAAAATCTATCACCTGGACAGCAGCTACAGCCTTGCTATGCCCAACAATTATATCATCGGTTCCGAAATTGACGATGATGACACCATTGTGAGAAAACTTTCTGCTGCCCGGGCGGAACTGGAAACCATTGCCGCGGAGATTGGACAGAAAAAGTGTGTGTACCGTGTCCAGGAAGGCAAGCATCCGGCGCTGAAATCCAATGCCATCAATATGGGCTTTGACAAATTTGCCCGTACCACCAAGCCTTTTTATACCTTAGATACCTGCAACGGCTGCGGCACTTGTGAGAAACACTGTCCCGCCGGTGCCATTGCCCTGGAAAACGGGCGGCCGATTTGGAAGCAGCAGTGCTACCAGTGTATGCGCTGTATCCACGACTGCCCCCAGACCGCCATTCAGTACGGCAAACAAACGGCAGGCAGAAAACGCTACCACCTGCGAGACTATCTGTGAAAACATTTCGACACAAAAGTACCGGCGCCACTGTTTGAAGTGGCGCCGGTGTTTTCTTACTCGGCTCTTGCCATGGCAAGCTGGAAATCCTTGGTATCGGCAAAGATTTCGTTCTTGTAGGGATTTTTTTTCTGTGTAACCGCATGCTTGATAATAATCGCCAGAACCAGTGCGTTCACTGCCACCGAGAGAATGGAGATCACACCCTGAGGAACCGGATTGACCGACGTGGGACGCACGGCAGCATCCATAAATCCGTCAGCGTACAGCACCGGGATGGTGGTAAACACGCTGTTGTCCTGGAACAGGGGGAATACCTGAGCGAACATGCACCAGATGGCCAGGGTGTTGGCGCGGTTCTGAATCCAGCCGCCCTTATTCCACAATGCGTTGGCAACGGTGGGAGCCAGCAGCAGGGCGACGCCGCAGAACCAGGCGTGGGTGGGCAGGTTCAGATAGGTGTACTGGAAGTTCCAGACATCGTAGGCCAGAATGTACAGCCAGATCATGTCGGGCCAGAGCATGTCGTCATGCTTCTTGGAGGTGTAAATACCCCACCAGCCGGTCATGCAGAAAATGTTGATGATACCGGCAATGCCGTTGAGCCAGTTCCACCAGCCGCCGTACAGCCACACAT
>USHP01000221.1 GCA_900554625.1 uncultured Eubacteriales bacterium
CCTCCAGGGAAGAAATGCCAAAGGTACGCAAGAAATCCGGCGTGGTTTTATACTGGATGGGGCGGCCGGGGACATTCAGTCGTCCCGCCTCCTCAATCAGCTTCTTATTCAGCAGCGCCGACACCGAGTAAGCACTGTCCACCCCACGAATCTGCTCAACCATGGCCTTGGTTGCCGGTTGATAATAGGCAATGATGGTCAGGGTTTCCAGCTGGGACGCAGAGAGTTTGGGCGGTTTCCGGGTTTCGAGGGCCTTGGTCACATACTCCGCCATTTCTCCGGAAGATACCATTTGGTAGGCTTTGTCCAGTTTCAAAATCCGGACGCCCCGGCGCTGGAAGGCGTAGTCATCGGCCAACGCATCCGCTGCCTGCTCAATGTCCGAAGGGTCCGTCTCCAAGGCAAAGGCCAGGCGCTGGATGGTAATGGGTTCCCCGGTGGCAAAGACAATGGCCTCAATGGCACGCTGCAGCTGTTCGGTTTCCATCAGGTCATCTCCTTCTTTTCTTCCTCGTCCAGAAGCCGGACGTTGGGGTTTTCTCCATTGATATCATCTTCCAGAGTTACCGTGTTGGTTTTGCACAAATCCAGGATGGCAAGAAACGTAGCCACCACTTCCGACCGGGTTTTGTTGCCCCGGAAGAGATTTTTCAGACGTTCCACGCCCCGCAGCACCAGCTGACGCAGAACTTCTCCGGTTTTCCGTCCAATGGGGTAAGGCTCCTTGCCCACGATACCCTGGAAGTTGGTGGTGGGTGGGGGCAGCTGCCGGGCGCTGCGCTCGGCAATCATATCCAACGCCCGCAGAAGGTCCTGCACATCATGCTGATAGCGGTATCCCTGCTCCCGGCGCAGAGGTTCCGGCCCTTTGGTGAACAGGCACCGGCCGATCTCGTTGCGCTCTTCCAGCACTGTTACCGCCAGGCGAATCTGTTCCATCGCTTCTTTGCGCTTGCGCTCTACCAGAGACTGCCGCAGCAAATCCAGCTCGCTTTCCGCTTCCGCCTGTTCCGCAGCGGACAAAAGCATCTTGGTCTTAATCAGCATCAAGTGGGAGGCCATGGTGATGAACTCGCTGGCAATCTCCATATCCATCCGCTTCATCTCTTCCAGATATGCCAGATACTGTTCCAGAATCGCCGTAATGGACACGTCCTGGATTTCAATTTTATTTTTGCTCAGCAGCTCAAAAATAACGTCCAGAGGGCCTTCAAAATCCTCCATGGTTTCATTTCGGCTATGAACAATTCCCTCCAAACGGTACTGCGGTTCTCCCATAATGGTACAAGCCTTCCAATAAACAAACAGAATTGGGAATTATTATACCATTGTTTTTTATCCGGCGCAAGTATTTCGGAAAAATTTGCGGTTTTGCTCAGAAAATATTGCATTTTTCGAGCGTGTGTGGTATGATAACCCCAAGAGAAAATCCTGGAGGGATGAGAAGTGGCAAAACGTAGTCGTAACCGGTATCGGGAAATGGAAAGCCTGATGACCAAGATTATTTTAGGCGATACCCTGGTATTCGGGCTGTATTTGCTCTGCGCCAGCAGAGATTGGAGTGTTTTAAAGGTCGTTACCGCCATTATCGCCATCTTTGGCTCTCTTTTATGCGTAGGTTGGCTGTATCTGACCGGTGAATTTTCCCGCAGACGGAGTCTGTGGATGGTTACAGCCTTTGTCAGCATTGTAATCTGTGTGGCAGTATCTCTGCTCTTGGGCTATCCTGTAGGCCCTGCTGCCGCAGGCTAACGACGTAAAATTTCGGTGACAGCTTTCGGGCTGTCACCTTTTCTTTTTTCAGCTGAAAAAACGAGGGCGTTCTTCGCCCTCGTTTTGCCGTTTATCGATAGAAAGAATTTCCGCCGATGAATTCCCGCACCAGACTGGTGGGGGGAATTTCGTCGTCCACATCCGCTTCCTTGACATAGTTGAGTACCTTGACGATATTGCGTACTTCGTCATAGTATTCGTCCTCCGGTTCCACCGCTGTCAGCAGCGGGAAAATGTGCTTTTTCAGCACTGCCAGTTCGTAAAGGGTGGAGGAGTTAAAAATCACATCCGCATTTTCCTGGTAAGGGAAAATCCAGCGCTTTTCTCCTTGGCGGACGCTGTCCCACATATCCAGGGTGCGCTGAACGGAAGAGCCGCGGGTTTCATAGTCGCGCACAATCCGCCGCAGCAGACGCAGGTAGCTGGAGGGAATCCGGTTGTGGTCGTCCAGATTCAGCGGCAGCAGCGGGCTGACATAGAGTCGGAAGATCAGGCTTCTGTCCACATTCTCGGGAAGCATTGCCGGGTTCAGTCCATGAAGGCCTTCCACGATAATGACGGAATCCGGATGCAGCTGCAGCCGGTTGCCCCGCCATTCCCGGCGTCCGGTAAGGAAATTGAAGGCAGGAAGTTCCACTTCCTCCCCTTCCAGAAGCTTGCGCATGTCCTCCCGGAACAGGGCCGCATCAATGGTGTTGATATGTTCCAAGTCCAGCTTACCATCCGGCCCGGGCGCTATTTTATCCCGGTCGATGTAGTAATCATCCAGGCTCATCAGGATGGGTTTCTTTCCATGAATCCGCAGCTGGGTCGCCAGGCGGTGGGCAGAGGTGGTTTTTCCGGAAGAGCTGGGCCCTGCCAACATCACAGCCTTGGCTCCACGCTGGCACACCAAATCTGCCACTTGGGAGTACCGCTTCTCGTGAAGGGCTTCATTCACCCGAATCAGCTCCCGAATCCGTCCGCTGACCGTCAAATCATTCAAATCCGCCACGGTCTCGCATTCCATCAGGGTGCACCAGCGTTCCCCTTCATTATAGACACTGAAGAAGTTGGGCATGGAGGGCACCTTAGCGCAAACATCCGGGTTCTCATCATCGGGGTAAACAAAGATGAATCCGCCATCCGCCGGGAGAATATCCCACACCGTCAGATAGGCTGTGGAAGGAACCATTTCGCCGTAGTAGTAATCAGCAAAGTCTCCATAGGAATACTCATCAAAATAGGTTTCCGTCCGCCATGGCAAAAGTCTGGCCTTATCCAGCTGACCGGCTTTGGTATAGCGGGCAACGGCACTTTCCAGGCTGACTCTGCGGCGAATCAGGGGAATATCGGCCTGCACCAGTTTTTGCACCTGTTCTTTCAGCCGGGATGCGGAAAAATCCGCCGCTCCATCCACCTGGATGAATACACTGGAGCCCAAGGTGCAGTTCATTTTGGCTTTGGCCTGGGGCCACAGCTGCTCCATTGCAAGGAAAAGCACAAACTGCGTGGTTCGGACATAGCACTCCTTCCCCGCTGCATCGCCATAGTACAGCAGACGCACTTCGCCTTTGGATGCCGACATGGCACGCCGCATGGAAGGCCTTTCAGCATCCGCCTCTTTCTGCCGCACCGGAATGTAATTCAAGGTGAACACTTCTCCCGCCAGTTTGGCCGCCAGAGGCCGTTGGGACAAAGTCTTCCCCTGAATTCCCAGCTGGTTGACCAAATCCAGCAAACTCTGCCCCGGCTGCGCCAGGATTTTCCGTCCATCAATGCTTAAGTTCATAAAAGCACCTCCTCAGGCGAATCGTGCAAATTCTTTGGTTCATTATATCAAAGAATCCCGGCTGCCGCAAGTTTTTCGGAAGTACAAACTGTAAACGAAGTGTAACAAATCCAAGACGGGCTTCAGACAAAAGAAAAAACTCCGACGCGATTGCATCGGAGTTTATGGAGCGGGTGACGAGGCTCGAACTCGCTACCTCCACCTTGGCAAGGTGGCGCTC
>USHP01000222.1 GCA_900554625.1 uncultured Eubacteriales bacterium
ATGTTGGCCTTGGCCATGGCGGCGGTATCTCCGGAAAACAGCACCCGGCCGTTTTCCACCCGGACATTGTCCAGGCCCATTCTGCGAAGCTCCTCGCCGGCAATGCCCTCCAGGCCGAACAGGCAGGGCACAGAAAATTCAAATTGGTTCATAGTTCCTCCGTTTTCTCTCTCAGGGAATGATTTTGCTGGCTTTCAGGTACCGTTCTTCTTCGGAAAACACACAGCCGCAGTATTTCTGGATGTAAAAGCCATGTTCCCGGGCAAAGGTCTGTCCCTCCCGGAAATAGGGACGGAAGTCCCGGTAGAGAAATTGCACGCCGTACTGCGCCGCCGCCTGCTCCGCGACCTGGCGCATCAGTTCGTGATTCTGATAGGGACTGATAAACAAGGAGGAAGTGAAGCTGTCAAAGCCCCCTTCGGCGGCCTGCCGGGCGGTTTCAAACAGCCGCATCTCGTAGCACTTGACGCACCGGTGGGCAATATCCTCCGCTACCGTCCGGACGAAGGGCCGCAGGCCGTAGTCGTTGCGCTCAATGAGCTTCAGTTCAGTTTCCTGGGCATACTCTCGGACGCAGTTGCGCCGGGCCCGGTACTCGGTGAAGGGGTGGATATTGGGATTATACCAAAATCCGGTGACCTCATAGCCATCGGTTCTCAAGATATCAATGGGCCGGTTGGCGCAGGGCGCGCAGCAGATGTGAAGCAGGGTATTCATATGCTTCCTCCTGAAAAAAGGACTTTCCTGGTATTATACCATGGCCATGGGTTCAATGCAAGGAAAGTTTCCCCGGATTTGTTGCATTTTTTCGGAGAATTTGCTATAGTGAAAAGAAAAAACTGCGTTTTCGCAACCAACCGGGAAAAACATCGAGTACTTAAGTAGAAGGAGGGAATTTCCATGAAAAAGAACAAACTACTGTGTATGCTGCTGAGCTTGCTGCTTCTGACCGGAATCCTTACTGGCTGCGGCGCTGCCAGCCAAACTGCAGCCTCAGCCAACGGGGCCGTTTCCTATGACGCCGCCATGGAGGAAGCGGCGCCGGAAGCCATGGCGGCGGAGAACAGTCTCACGAGCAGCGGCAGCGATACCACAATGGTCCTGCCGGAAAACCGCAAATGGATCGTCACCGTCAACCTCTCCGCGGAAACCGAGGATCTGGACGCCATGACCCAGGCCCTGCAGGATAAGATTACCGACCTGGGCGGCTATGTAGAGGATCAGACCGTGTACAACGGCAGCGCCTACGCCAACCGCCGCTACCGCAGCGCCAGCATGACGGTGCGGATTCCCGCAGAAGATGTGGACAAATTTACCGAGGAAGTGGCCGGTATCTCCAACGTGGTGTCCCAGCAGAAGAACCTGGAAGACATCACCTTGCAGTATGTGGACACGGAAAGCCGACTGACCGCTCTGGAAACGGAGCAGACCCGGCTGCTGGAACTGCTGGAACAGGCCGAAACCACCGCCGACCTGCTGGAAATTGAGGCCCGGCTGTCGGAAGTTCGCTACCAGCTGGAAAGCGCCACCTCTCAGCTGCGGCTGTATGACAATCAGGTGGATTACGCTACCATCTACTTATCCATCGAGGAAGTCCAGGAATACACCCCGATAGAAGAGCCCAATCTGTGGGAGCGAATCCGGGATGGTTTTGTGGGCAGCCTGAAGGGTCTGGGCAATGGTGCTGTGGATCTTCTGGTGTGGATCATCGTCAGTTCCCCCTATCTGATCGTACTGGGCGCCGGTATCACTCTGGTAGTTGTGCTCATCCGCCGCAGCCACAAGAACAAGAAATCCAATCCCCCCGCCGAATCGAAAGAATAAAAGCCGCCCCCGCTGCCGATTGTCAAAGCAGCGGGGGTACTTTACTCTTCTTTTGGTGCAAAGGCGGTTGCACAGCCAATCAAGGGCATGGTCAGAAACAGCGGATAGGCATACCGGAATTCGGCATACACCGGCGTTCCCAGCCACAATCCAAACAGCAGCACCAGCACCGGAAGGCCCAGCAAGGCTTCCTTTCGCTTTTTCAGGAAATTCACCAGCATGCAGGCAACCAATCCCCACACATGCAGGCCAATGCTCACCAGCGGCTGCAAAATGTCCAGTTTTTCAAAACACCGGAACCAGGCAGCGTACACCGAGGCAAAGAATCCTTCACCATATGCGGCCGTTACACCATAGGGGTTATCCGCAACCCCCGATGTGTAAATCCAGAATCGGTAGCCGGCATTCCAAAAGCCCTTGGTTTCCTCCACCCAGGCTTTCAGATAATCTCCGGGATACTGAAGGCCCAGCTGGATATACAATTTCAGATACTGCCCGAAGTGCTGACGGACATAGTCTACTTGATCATATCGGAAAGTTTCAAACTTCACAGGGTCTACCGTCAGAGGGTCGTAAAGCTGGGCCATTTTCTCCAAATCAAAAATCTGTCCCAGCAGCGTTTGCTGCTCTTGGGTCAGGGGCCGCTGGTTGGCAACCACCCGGGCAATCTGCTGGAAGGGCACAGCAAAGGCCTCCACCAAATTGCCTTCCTTTACGCCCAGAGCATCCAGCACCGGATTCAGAAGCACCCAAGTAAAAAGCAGCACTGCCAGCAAAATCATCAGCAGCTTTTTCTCCTTTTTTCCCAGCAGCAAAGCCAGCACCGCCAGTGTAACCGCAAATGCATACCAGCCATTGGTGCGCCACAGGCAGATCCCAAGGCTCCCCAGCACCAGAAGCATCCCATTGACCTTTTTTCTTCCCAGCCCTGCAAGCCATCGGTACAGCGCCGTTGTAAACAGCAGCACCGCACCGGCGAAGGAGACATCCTTCCATAAGGTTACGCTGTAAGCAATTTGATAAGGCAGCAGGGCGTACAGCCCATACACCCCAATCAGGATAAGCCCTGGCACTCTCCGCTGATACAGTGTCATCAGCGCAAAGGCAAAACAGGCTGACAAAAACAAAATCTGCGCTCCGTGGAACATTGCCACGCCGGCATTGATATTACCGAACAGCGCTGTGCCCAGATCCACAAACACTTTCACCGTTACCGTATGCCAAAAGGGCATGGTATTGTCATAAGGCTGCTGCCCCAAAAGTTGGCCAACCGTTGTTACGGAATCGGTGGTCAGCACTCCGGGATACCGGACAAACAGCAAATACCCCAGCTGAATCGCCGCAATGGAACAAAAGCACAGGAAAAATACCCTGACTGGATGATTTCGACCATCTGCCTTGCCGGAAACAGGCAGCTTTTGATACATCCACAGCAAAATTGCCCCGCCAACCCATATACCGCCGAACAAGGTGCAGGTCAGATGAAACAGGTTTTCCAAGGCAGAAAAGGGCTGAAACAGATCATAATTTGCCAGCACCACCGCGCCGGAAAACAGGCTGGCTGCCGCCAGAATCCAGCCGGTTTCCGACTTCCTCAGCGCCGTGGGACGCCAGGAAATCAAGCACAGCATCCCAGCCAATGCGCACAGCAGGTACACGCTGTAGTAGGTATCCCCAGCGGCCAGGGGCGTCAGGTTCACCAGCCAGAGGTAAGCCCCCAGCGCATAAAACAGCGGCAGGATTTTTCTGTTTGCGACGGATCGTATTTTCATGGAATCAACTCGATTAGCAAGATTATGGGCCCATTATACGAAAGGCGATTCCCTATTGTCAAGGCAAAAGAAAAAGAGCCAAGCAAAAGCTTGACTCTTTCTTGTGTTGGCATTACCTATCTTCCCGGGCAGTCGCCCGCCAAGTATTGTCGGCGCAT
>USHP01000223.1 GCA_900554625.1 uncultured Eubacteriales bacterium
GCCAAGGGCAGCGGCATGATCCACCCCAATATGGCTACCATGCTGGTGTTCCTCACCACGGATGCGGCAATTTCTCCCCAGATGCTTCAAAAAGCCCTGAGCGGCGATATCCAGAAAACCTTCAACATGATCAGCGTAGACGGGGACACTTCCACCAACGACATGGTCACCATTCTGGCCAACGGATTGGCCGGGAACACCACCATTGATAGCGAAGACGAGGACTTTGCCCAGTTCATGAAGGCACTGAACACCGTAAACATCCACCTGTGCCGCAGCATTGCCGGCGATGGCGAAGGGGCAACCAAGCTGCTGGAATGCAAAGTCACCGGTGCAAAAGACTGGGATGCTGCCAAAACCATCTCCAAAAGTGTGGTCTGTTCCAGCCTGACCAAGGCGGCAATGTTTGGAGCCGACGCCAATTGGGGACGGATTCTGTGCGCCATCGGCTACAGTGGTGCTCAGGTAGATGTCAGCAAGGTGGCTGTTTCTTTCCGTTCCCCGGCGGGAGAAGTAGCTGTATGTCAGAACGGCGCGGGAATTGATTTTTCTGAAGAACTGGCAAAAAAGGTATTGCTGGAGACAGAGATTGAAATTCTCATCTCCCTGGGTGACGGAACGGCAGAGGCTATCGCCTGGGGCTGCGACCTGACCTATGAATACGTCTACATCAATGGCGACTACAGAACGTGAGGGCAAGCTATGGATACAGTCGATATTTTTTCCAATGCCCAGCGGGCGCAAGTGCTGACCGAAGCTCTTCCCTACATTCGCAAGTACAACGGACAGATTGTGGTTGTAAAATACGGTGGAAACGCCATGATTAACGAACAGCTGAAAATGCAGGTCATGGAGGACATTCTGCTGCTGTGGCTGGTTGGCGTGAAAGTGGTGCTGGTTCACGGCGGCGGTCCGGAAATCAGTGAGCTGATGGGAAAGTTGGGCAAGAAAGCCCAGTTTGTAGACGGACTGCGGGTCACGGACAAAGAAACCGTGGACATTGTGCAGATGGTTCTGGCAGGCCGGGTAAACAAAACCCTGGTGAATCTGCTGCAAACCAAAGGCGGCAAGGCCATGGGACTGTCCGGTATGGACGGGCACCTGATTGAAGCGAAAATGAAAGATCCGAAGCTGGGATATGTGGGTAAAATCACCAACATCAACATTCAGCCGGTAATGGATTTGCTGGAAAAAGGGTATATCCCGGTGATTTCCACGCTGGGCTGTGACAATGATGGCAACGTATACAACATCAACGGCGATACCGCCGCTGCCTGCATCGCCGGTGCGCTGAAGGCAAAGCGTCTGATTATGATGACCGACATTGATGGTGTGCTGCAGAAAAAGGACGATCCCAGCACCCTGATTCCCATGCTCACCGTGTCCAAAGCAAAAGCCCTGTTCGAGCAAGGGGTTATCTCCGGGGGAATGATTCCCAAGGTGGATTGCTGCATCGAGGCCATTGCCAAAGGCGTCGGCAGCGTCATCATCATGGACGGTCGGGTGCCCCATTCGATTCTCATGGAGATTCTCACCGACGAAGGCGCCGGTACTATGGTTGTGGGAGATGAAATGTATGACGAATCTGAAATCCATCGATAAAACCTATGTAGCCAATACCTATGCCCGGTTCCCCATCGAAATCGTTTCCGGGAAGGGTTCTCTGGTGTATGACGAAACGGAGAAAGAATACATCGACATGGGCAGCGGCATCGGCGTTACCGCCTTTGGCATTGCTGACGAAGCGTGGAAAGATGCGGTGATGCAGCAGTTGGGAAAGGTGCAGCACATGTCTAACCTCTACTACACTCAGCCTTGTGCCGAACTTGCCCAACTGCTGTGCGAAAAAACCGGCATGAAAAAGGTTTTCTTCTGCAATTCCGGTGCAGAGGCCAATGAATGCGCCATCAAAGTTGCCCGAAAGTATGCTGCCGAGAAAAAAGGCAGTGGCTGCTATACCATCATCACCCTGGAAAACAGTTTCCACGGGCGTACCCTGACCACCCTGGCCGCCACCGGGCAGGACCACTACCATGAACTGTTCCAGCCTTTGACCCCCGGCTTTGCTCACGCCCGGGCCAACAACATTGAGCATATGCGACAGCTTTGCAGTGAGCATTCCGTTGCCGCTATTTTGCTGGAGTGCGTTCAGGGCGAGGGCGGCGTGAATGTACTGGACAAGGAGTACGTCCAGGCGGTAGCAAAGCTGGCCCAGGAGCAGGACATTTTGCTCATGGTGGATGAAGTGCAGACCGGCAACGGCCGCAGCGGAAAACTTTACGCCTATATGCACTATGGCATTCAGCCCGATGTCGTCTCCACCGCGAAGGGACTGGGCGGCGGCTTGCCTCTGGGCGCCACCATGCTGGGAGAGAAAGTGGAGTCAGTTCTGGGCTTTGGCGATCACGGCTCTACCTTCGGGGGAAATCCGGTGTGCTGTGCCGGTGCCTTGAGCATTCTGAATCGTCTGGATGATGCCTTCCTGGCGGAAGTGCAGAAGAAAAGCGAAGCGGTCTTTGCTGCCTTAACCGGCGCAGAGGGCATCGAATCCGTGTGCGGCCTGGGATTGATGATCGGTATCCAGACAAAGAAACCGGCATCCGAGGTGGTAAAAGCCTGTATGGAAAAAGGCGTACTGTGCCTGACCGCAAAAAGCAAAGTCCGGCTGCTTCCGGCATTGAATATCCCCATGGACGTTTTGATGAATGCCATTTCCATAATCAAAGAAGCCTGCATCTGATACAGCGCAGGAAGCAGACATCCCCTGTTGGTTCGAAATTCCAACAGGGGATGTTTTTATGCTTCATAAATCTGCTGACTGCCGCTGATGGCTTCTGTCAGGTATTTCTGGGCCCAGCGGGAGGCCCCTTCTTTGTCCCGGTTCAGCAGGTGCCGGTATAGTTCCTGGACATTGTCATGGAGGGCGTGAACTCCGAATTTCCGGCAAAAGCGAATCCACAATGCCATACACGGCACCTTAAAGGAAAGGTAAATCAGCGGCAGAATGGAATTGCCTCCCGCTAAGGTCAGCTCATGGTGAAACTGAAATGCCAGTTCCGCCGCCTGGGCCGGAGATGGGGTCGGGCTGGCTGCCAGTGCCCGGACATATTGTCCCAGATGCTCCAAATCTTCATCACTGGCAAAATCAATGGCGCGGCTGACGGTCATCTGCTCCAATCCCCAGCGTACTTCCAGGATGGAGCGAATTTCTTCCTTGCCCAGCACCCCGCCATTGTAGTGCATGATGGCCATCAGGGTGTCCATATTGCCATTGCGGCGGTAGTCCGTCACATAAGCCCCTTGGCGGGGACGCACCTCCAGGAATCCCTGGCGGGCCAGCTCCGCGATGCCGGAATTGACCACCGCACGGCTGACATGCATCTGCTGGCACAGTTCCCGCTCCGGCGGCAGCTTGGTTCCCAAGGGCAAATCTCCCGACAAAATCATCCCCTGAAGCTGCTGTACAAACAGATCTTTCAGGCTGGGTGCGTAGAGTCTTTCAAATTCCATAGAGCCCATCTCCTTTTTGTGGTTATATCACATACCACGGATTTTATTTTACCATGGATTATTCACAAAAACAAGGTCAAATTCCCGGATAAATCGATGAAAAGCGAAAGTATCATTGACATGGTTTTGAAATAGACTTACACTTTAAGTAAAGGAAAACTCTGGTATGACCAGGAAGGAGCATCTGACGCCCATGGAGAAGGTTAAAGTTTTAGAGATAAAACC
>USHP01000224.1 GCA_900554625.1 uncultured Eubacteriales bacterium
GGGAAGCCCTGCTTTGCTGCTGAGAATTTCATAGTACAGCGTTTCCGGCAGGGCAATGACGCATGTTACGGTGCCGTCGGCCAGATCCACGCTGCGCAGGGAATAGTCCTGCACCACATCCAGGTCGGCAATCCCACTGAGGGCCTGTTCCGCCTGGCCCAGGGTGCGGATTTCACTAGAGCGCTGGAGCAGCGCCTGATAAATGCCGCTTTTGATGGGATGACCCGCTTCCAGCGCATCCAGCCACCGGGGCAGATGCACCCGCAGCTGGGTCATGGGGAAGCTATACAGCAGGGCCTTGAGCATCTGGGCAATGCCGCCCAGATCCAGGCTCTGGCAGTCCGCCACCATGGGCTGAAGGCCAAAGTCCTGTTCCATCTGCCGTTTCACTTCCTGGGCCGCATCCCCGCTTGGATTGCGGGAATTGATAATCACCAGGAAGGGCTTGCCGGTTTTCTGCATGTCGCTGATGGCCTTGCGCTCTGCGGCAATGTAGTCCTCTCGGGGAATGTCCGTAATGGTACCGTCGGTGGTCACCACCAGGCCGATGGAGCTGTGATCTTCCATCACCTTCTTGGTTCCCAGCTCCGCTGCTTCCGTCATGGGAATTTCGTGGTCAAACCAGGGCGTGGTTACCATCCGGGGAGAGCCATCCTCCTCCGCCCCCACGGCGCCGTTTACCATATAGCCCACGGAATCGATGAGCCGAACCCGCAGTCTGGCGGTGCCGTCGGGAGAAATCTCCACCGCCTCTTCCGGGACGAACTTGGGTTCCGAGGTCATAATGGTCTTCCCTGAGCCGCTTTGGGGCAGCTCATCCCGGGCCCGTTCCTTGCGATAGGGGTCGTCAATACCGGGGATCACCAATTCTTCCATGATCCGCTTGATGAGGGTGGACTTTCCGGTTCGCACCGGGCCAACCACACCGATATAGACATTTCCGCCGGTTCGCATTCCAATGTCCTGATAAATCGTATCCATAGCCAGCCTCCTCTTCCGGCAGAAAATCCTCCTGCCATGGGTTTACCACAGGGTATGTCCGGGCCTTGGCAAATAGAACCGGGGACTTTTCTTCCGTCAAATGCCCCATGCCGGGAGCAGCCTAGTCTTTTTCCCGGAAAAGCCAAAGATTTTGTAAAAAAAGTGTTTGACAAACGGGAAGAAACCCTATATAATATCTAGGCACGACTGTGAGAAGGGGGAAAAGTATGCTGTTAGGACTTTCCAAGATCATTGACTGTCCCGGTGCCAGCGTTCCTTTCTCTGCCAGCGTGGATCTGCGGGATCTTCGCTACGGTGTAACCAATCCCGTTTCGGAGCCGGTCCTGGCCTCCGGTACGGTACGCAACACCGCAGGTGTCCTGGTGATGACCGGTGAGATTACCACCTGCATTCACGGCATCTGTGACCGCTGCGCCAGCGCCTTTGAACGGGAGATTCACTTCCCCATCAATGTGGTTCTGGTTACGGAAATGGCAAATGAAGAGAACGAAGATGAGTGGGTATTCCCTCTGGAGGGAGACAGCGCCGATCTGGATGACATTGTACGGACGGTTTTTGTCCTGAATCTGGATTCCAAGCTGCTGTGCAAGGAAGACTGCAAGGGGCTGTGCCACCGCTGTGGCAAGAACCTGAACGAAGGTCCCTGCAATTGCCAGAAGGAGCTCGATCCCCGATTTGCTGCTTTGAAGCAGCTTCTTGAGAAGTAAGTCCAAAATGAATGCTGTAAAAAGCAGTTTGACCAAGGAGGTGTCACCATGGCTGTCCCTAAGTGTAAAGTGTCCAAGGCCCGCCGCGATAAGCGCCGTGGCTCCAACTGGAAGCTGTCTGCTCCCAGCGTTGTGGCTTGCCCCAAGTGCGGTGAGCCCGTCATGCCCCACAGAGCTTGCAAGGCTTGCGGTACCTACAACGGCCGCCAGGTTCTGTCCGTCGAGGCAGAGTAAGGCAAAAGCGGAAATGCAGAGGAAGGCTTTCGGGTCTTCCTCTTTTTCCGTATTTTGGGTCACAAAAGAAGATTTTGTTGTGAAAATCAAGGAAAAACGGCTGTAAATTTTGTATGAATGGGCATTTTCCCATTGCTTTTGCCGGGAAGATGTGTCATAATGAATTATATTTTATCTATGGAACCACGGATTCCATCGGCAGGAGCTGACGGCAGAAGATTTTGCCTCAGCCGAA
Organism: uncultured Eubacteriales bacterium; assembly: GCA_900554625.1. Lineage (GTDB taxonomy): Bacteria > Bacillota > Clostridia > Oscillospirales > Oscillospiraceae > Faecousia. The sequence goes on from USHP01000224.1 coordinate 2,179, forward strand.
GACGAAGGATTCAGAGTTTCCATATATCAGGATATGCGGAAAGGAAGTGTTTTTCATGGCCAAGCCCTTAGTGGCAATCGTTGGACGCCCCAACGTGGGCAAGTCCATGTTATTCAATAAGCTCACCGGTCAGCGCACCTCCATTGTGGAGGACACCCCTGGCGTTACCCGGGACCGAATCTACGGTCAGTGCGAATGGTGCGGCCGCACCTTCTCTCTGGTGGACACCGGCGGTATTGAGCCAGGCACCGACAGCGACATGCTGAAATTCATGCGCCGTCAGGCAGAGATCGGCATTGAACTGGCTGACGCCATTATTATGGTGGCCGACGTGCGCAGCGGCGTTACTGCCGCCGACCAGGATGTGGCCACCATGCTGCGCAAATCCGGCAAGCCTGTTGCCCTGGCGGTAAACAAGTGCGACTCCATCGGTCTGGTCAACCCCGACGCCTTCGAGTTCTACTCCCTGGGCATCGGCGACCTGTTTGAAACCTCCGCCGTTCACGGTCACGGCACCGGCGACCTGCTGGACTGGGTACTGGCGAACATCCCCGAAAATGACGAGGAAGAGGACGACAGCGACATCATCAAAGTCGCCATTGTGGGCAAGCCCAACGTGGGCAAAAGCAGCCTGCTCAACCGGATTCTGGGCGAGGAGCGGGTCATCGTCTCCAATGTGGCCGGTACCACCCGGGATGCCATCGACTCCTACTTTGAAAACGAAACCGGGCGCTACTGCTTCATTGATACCGCCGGTATGCGCCGGAAAAGCAAGGTCGATGACGCCATCGAAAAATATTCCAACATGCGCTCCATCAGTGCCATTGACCGGGCGGATGTGTGCCTGATTCTCATTGACGCCAACGACGGCGTTACCGAGCAGGACACCAAAATTGCCGGTCTGGTTCACGAGGCAGGCAAAGCTGCCATCATCGTAGTGAACAAATGGGACGCAGTGGAGAACAAAGAAACCAACACCATGCGGGATATGGAAGCCCAAGTGCGCAACGGTCTGAGCTATATGCTCTACGCTCCGGTGCTGTTCCTGTCTGCCCTCACCGGCTCCCGGGTGGAAAAGCTGTTCCAGCTGATTCAGGACGTTCACACCCAGAATACCAGCCGGATTACCACCGGTGCCCTGAACAGCGTACTGGCTGACGCCACTGCCCGGGTGCAGCCGCCTACGGACAAGGGCCGCCGGCTGAAGATTTACTACATGACCCAGGCAGGCACCAAGCCGCCTCATTTTGTCATTTTCTGCAATGACGCCAGACTCTTCCACTTCTCCTATCAGCGGTATCTGGAAAACCAGATCCGGGAGGTCTTTGGCCTGAGCGGCACCCCCATCCGGATTACCATCCGGCAGAAGGGCGATAAGGAGGACAGCTGATGCTTACTTATACGTTGATCGTCACCGCTCTGGTGTGTTACTTTCTGGGCAATCACAACGGCGCCATCTGCGTTTCGGCGATGCTCCACGATGATGTGCGCAGCCATGGCAGCGGCAATGCGGGCATGACCAACATCCTGCGCAGCTACGGCAAAAAGCTCGCGG
>USHP01000225.1 GCA_900554625.1 uncultured Eubacteriales bacterium
CGCCCACGAAGACCATGTAGGCGGCCTGCCCGGCGTGCTGGCAGTGTACCCTGCAAAGGCGGTCTATGCCCCCACCAAAACCTACGCTTCCAAGGTCTTTGACGACTTTGTTCACTACACCGACCAGCAGGGCCTGGAAATCACCATCCCGGAGCCGGGAGACAGCATCCCCATGGAAGGGCTGGACATCCAGGTATTGGGGCCGGTGAAATCCTACGCCGAAACCAACGACACCTCCCTGGTGCTGCGCATCGCCTTTGGGGAAACGGTGTTCCTGTTCACCGGGGACATGGAAACCGCAGCGGAAGATGATATGCTGGACTACTGGGACAGCCAGCCGGAGCTTCTGAAAGCGGATGTGCTGAAAGTGGGCCACCACGGTTCGGATACCTCCACCGGCTACCGCTTTCTGCGGCAAGTGGCTCCGGAATACGGGGTAATTTCCGTGGGAACGGGCAACAGCTATGGTCACCCCAACGAAGCACCCCTGTCCCGGCTGAATCAGTCAGAAGTCACGGTTCTGCGCACCGATGAACTGGGTACCATTACGGCAACCAGCGATGGAACTGAGGTACAATTTACCTGGGAGAAATCCACCGCCCAGCCCGACGCTCCCGCCCCCTCGGAAACCACAGCCCAAACCTACATCGGAAACCGCAACTCCAAAAAATTTCACCTGCCCAGCTGCCCCAACCTTCCCGCAGAAGAAAACCGGGTGGAGCTTCCTTCTTACGACGAAGCCATCGCCCAGGGATTTGACCCTTGCGGAAACTGTCTGGGTTAAGGCAACACCGCACAATGGGAGCTGCGGGCTTCGGCGGATCTTTTGCCCCAATCGTGCAGCATGAAAAATGGGAAATACATCCAGTATTCCCGCATTTTCCATACTTTCGCTCGGGTCAAAATCTCTCGCCGAATCTCCTTACCCCATTATGCGGTGTTGCCTTAAGTTTCTGTCAGAAGAAGGAGGAACGCCAGTATGAGAAAATTCAGCCAAGAAATGGAACAAATCCTGGTAGAACGCTTTGGCAAAGATACGGTGATTTCCTTGGCAACCGTAAAAGATGGCATCCCCTATGTAAGAAGTGTGAATGCTTATTACGAAAACGGTGCATTTTACGTGATTACCCACGCACTGTCGAATAAAATGAAGCAAATTCAAAGCAATCCCATTGTTGCCATTTCCGGAGATTGGTTTACCGCACATGGGAAAGGGGTCAGCTTGGGTTATTTCGGGAAACAAGAAAATGACCGAATTGCCCAAAGGCTTCGCCAGGTTTTCGCAGAATGGATTGAGAACGGACATAACGATTTTACGGATGAAAACACCATCATTCTGCGCATTGAATTGACCGACGGACTTCTGCTCAGCCATGGCAAACGATACGAATTTTAACATTCTTTGCTGCACAATTGGGTATGACAATGCCCCTGTTTTCTTTCACAGAAAACAGGGGCATTTTGTGTAAATTCAATCCTCCAGGCAGTGGTTATCCTGGTTAAAGCCGCCTTCAAAAGCGATCATCAGGCCGCCCTGCTCGGCGTAGTAGCTGCACAGGCCGCCGGTTTTTTCCAGCTGGAACCGGGCGTTGGGGAACTGGGCCAAAATAGCGTCTCCCAGTGCCTGACCGAATTCCGGATTGAAGCAGTGAGCAATCCGCAGCAGGGCGCCGTCGTAGAAGCCCCGCTCCCGGATCATGTCCACCAGGGTCTGAATGGCCTTCTTCTCTCCCCGGGCCTTGTGGGCGGGGCAGATCTTGCCTTCCTTGGCCTCGCCGCAAACCCGGATGCCCAGAACACCGGCAAGCTTGGCAACGGCGGGATTGACCCGGCCGTTCCGAGCCAGGTTGGTCAGAGACTCCAGGCAGAACAGGGTATGCACATGGTTGCGGTAGTCCCGAACCTGCTGGGCAACGGCCTCCGGCTCCAGGCCCTGGCTCACCAGCTGGCGGGCCTTGTCCAGAATCATAGCCATCTGAGGACCGGCGGACATGGAGTCAAACAGGAACACCTTTCTGTCAGGATGCTCTTCCATATAGGTGTGGACAGCCTGAGCAGCGGCGTTGTAGCTGCCGGAAATGGCCTTGGAAATGGTGGTGGCAAAAATCACATCGGCATCGCCGAAGGCTTCCAGCCACTCCCCTACGTTGGGGCAGGAAGAACCGGACTTGCCCTTGTGGGATTTCAGCTCCCCCACCATGGCGGCGATATCCAGCTTGCCGTCGTCCACAAATTCCTTGTGGGCAATGACCTTCATGGGAACGCTGGCAAAGTCCTGGGTGCTGCCCAGGATATTGCAGCTGGAATCCGAAACATATTTATAATTCATAGCGATACCTCGTCTAAAAATGGTCGTTTTCATCGGTTTTTTAATAACCGATGACATTGTATCAATCTTTATACACAATGTCAAGCATATCTTATGTAAAGTTTTTGTGATTGACTTTTCCGGTTTTCTCCGGTATAATACCCCCAGGTGATCCATATGAAACAAGAAACCAAGCTGCGCATTGCCGCAACCGTTCAGGACTTCCACCTGCCCCGGTATGCCGAGATCCCCAATGTGGGACTGTATCTGGAGCAGGCCGCTAAATACATCGGGGAGTACCTGGCCCCTCTGGGGGACTCCGCCCTGACCCCCTCCATGATCAGCAATTATGTGAAAAAGGGTCTGATTGCCAATCCGGTGAAGAAGCAGTACAGCCGGGATCAGATTGCCTATCTGTTCTTCATCGCCGTGGCCAAAAACGTGCTGTCCCTGGATGCCCTGGCAGGTTTTCTGCATCTGCAGCAGCAGACCTATCCTCTGGCCGTTGCCTACGATTACTTCTGCCAGGAGTACGAAGGGCTGCTGCGCTTTACCTTTGAATTGCAGGATACCATGGAAATCAGCAACGAAGATTCCACCGACGAAAAGCGGCTGCTGTTTACCTGCATCGTCGCCGCAGTGCAGAAAGTCTACCTGGAAAAATGCCTGGAAGCCATTGCCCTGGAACAGGCGGGATAAGGTTTGCCGGAAGTCCAAAGGACTTCCGGTTTTTTGTGGGATTTTTCCGCAAATCATTGACTTTTCCCCCAGATTGTGAAATAATGTATGGGTTAAATTATAGAGCAAGAGAGGATTTTATCCATGATGCAATCCAGAACCCATACCTGCGGCCAGCTGCGTCTGTCTGACGCCGGCAAGCAGGTCACCATTGTCGGCTGGCTGGAAAATGTCCGGGAAGTCGGCGCCAACTTCGCTTTCTGTGTTCTGCGGGACTACTACGGCACCACCCAGGTGGTCATCGAGAACGAGGAAATGATGAAGTGTATCAAACCCATCAACAAAGAGTCTACCCTGTCCGTCACCGGCATCGTCCGGGAGCGGGAGAGCAAGAATACCAAGATCCCCACCGGCGAAATCGAAGTGGTGCCGGAGAAAATCGAAGTGCTGGGCAAGTGCCGCCACAACCAGCTGCCCTTTGAGATCAACAAGAGCCGGGACGCAGATGAGAATACCCGTCTGAAGTACCGCTTCCTGGATCTGCGCAACCCTGCTGTGAAGAGCAATATCGTCCTGCGCTGCCAGGTGGTTGCCGAGCTGCGTCGTCTGATGACCGAGAAGGGCTTCCTGGAAATCACCACCCCCATCCTCACCGCCTCCTCCCCCGAAGGCGCCCGGGACTACCTGGTACCTGCCCGGAATCACCCCGGCAAGTTCTACGCCCTGCCCCAGGCTCCCCAGC
>USHP01000226.1 GCA_900554625.1 uncultured Eubacteriales bacterium
GGAGTATCATCCCGGAAGTCCTCATACCAAACCAGCGCCGAGTCCGGTTTTCGCCGGAGCATTTCACAGGTGAGCTTAAAGCCTTTGTCCGGGGTGGCGGGCTGGCCGTTCACATCCAGAAACTGCCGGGGTGAGAGGGTGAAGGTCGCCTCTCCGGCAGACGGTTCCTCGGAAAAGCTGCTGCATACCCGGAAACCGTAAAACTGAACGCCGGGAACGCCGCCGCTGATTACCAGCGTATGATTGCCTGCGGAAAGGCTCCTGCCGGAAGCAAAAGAAAGCCAGCAGGTGCGCCGCCAATACGGCCACCACAGGCGGCTTTCTGAAAAGGTCTTGGAGCTTCCATCCACCGACACATTCAGCGCGTTTTTATCCCAAAAAGGAAAAGCAAGCCGCACCGCAATGTCATAGGTGCCTGCTTGCTCAATCGTAAAGTTGAAGGTTGCTGTCGCGCCTTCCCCCAGCACTGTCATATAGTCGGAAATGCTGGCGATCCCGGTATAGGAATCCGGGGTGCCTCCGCCACGGTCAATGTAGATCGTCCCGAAGGAAGTCTTTTGCTCTTTCCCGTAACAGGTCAGATACCGCCTGCGGTTATAGACTTCCTGCTGCAGGGGCGAAACCACCGAGGCCGCATCCCATCCTTCCATGTAATCATATACCTGCGGAAGCGCCCACGGCACCATATCCACATCGTCCCAATAGGCCACAATGGGGATCATGGGCTGGGGCGGCGCGTCACCGGTGAAGTTATAGCCTCCGGTCATCCAGAGCTTGGCGGCATAGTAGGTGTTGGAAACACCCCGGTAGGTTTCGCCAAGATTCTCCGGAGTGTCGTATATCTGCCAGTTCCAGCCATATCCCGGCAGACCCATGAAAATCTTTTCCGGGGCCATGGCTGTAACCGCGTAATCGTAGATGCCCTCCAACCAGCTCCGGGGGGATACCGGGCCGGGGGCGCTGCCTGCCCACGCCATGCCATAAGACATAATGGAGGCCGTGTCACAGTACGGGTTGAGGTCAGCATAAACGCACCAGTTTTCACCGCCCACACTGCCCTGAACGCCGGTCATGCCGGGCAGGCAGATATTGACGAGTTTGGAGGAATCATAGGCTTTGACCGTCTGGTAAATAGCCTGAAATAAGGAGTTTGCCGCTTCCCGGTTCTCATATCCGCCGCCGCGCTCCAAATCAATGTCCACTCCGGCACACCACGGGTATTTTTCCATGATGCGCACCAGCTCCGTTAAAAACTTATCTTTTGCTCCGTTTGTGTTATTGCGCAGAGCCGTGAAAATACTGGCTGTCCCGTGGTTCATCACGGTCAGCATCCAGTGAATGTGCGTCCACTTGTTGATGTAGGTCATCATGGAGGAAATGCTTGTGCCAGTTTCCGAGAGCGTCCCGGTGGCATCCACCTCAAAAGTAAAAATCCCCACCGTATCCAGCCGGTCGCCATAGTCCCGCAAAGCCTCGTACATCCGAGCGTTCTGCATGAACGACCAGACCATGCACCGCCTTCCTTTTAGATAGTCCCGGCTCAAAACCGATCACCGCCTTCCTGCATTTCCTGAAATTCAAACAACAGCCGGGCGGATTTATGCTCCTCTACTGTCACCGGATGCTTGCTGTCCCCGGCAGCCGTGTACTGAAAGAAGCCGCGCTTTTCCGTGGGGCTTCCATTGAGCAGGCATTTCCGGGAAGAAGCCAGAAGGGCCAGCTCATCCCCGGCGCTTACCGCAGCAGGGAAAGCTGCCTTGTGTGCGCCCGCGCCTAAAGCCACGGAAATGCTGCCCGCCGCCATGTCCTGCACCGGGTAGAGATAGCAGTCCAGCCCCGCCGTATCGGAGCCGAGGTTGAATAGCACTACCGTTTCCCCCGAGCGTACCACGCCGTTGTAGAAACGTGGCGGAACAATGGAGCCATCCTCCCGGTATTTTTGCAGAATTGTTTCTGTATTTATCACATAACCTGTGAGCCGGTCGCCTTCCTGTACCATCAGGTCGGTGAAGTAAATCCGGCCTGTACAATCAGAAATCATCGGCTTCACGGTAATGCTTACCACCCGCTGATCCTGCTTTGTCAAAATTGTTTCTGAAAATCGAGTAAATTCCGCCATACCAGCCTCCTTACCCGTCCAGAGTCCACTGGATTTCACTGGGGTGACCCACCCAGCCGGTAGCAATGGAGCCGCCCTGCACCATAATGTCGGTGAAGTACACTTTGCCAGTGCAATCCGTAATACAAAGCCGGATGGTGATGGAACGCAGCCGCCCGTACCCCTTAGGGGACAGGTCGGTGGCGGTTTGCGAAAAAGAAGCCATAGGACGCTCCTTTCTATATTAAAAGAGATTAAAAGAGGTCGATGAACCGCGTTTCCGTGGAACCGTCCTCATATTCAAAGGTTACTTCAATGCCGACCTGCCCGCTGGGGCCTTTCTGCAAATCCTCCGAGGCAATCTGCGCTGAAAAGGTATAACTCCGGCGGCTGGCCGGGTAGACCGTCTGTGTCAGGCTTTTTGTCATACCCAAAACGCCCTCTGCCTTGAAGGAAGCCGTACCGGAAACGCCGTTTTCCGCATCCACCTCAAAGCCGGAGTTCGTCCAGTAATTCATGCCGCTGTCAGCGCGGGAATTACGCAGATGGTTAAAAGGCACCAAGTCCTTTACTTCCTGCCGGTCGATCACATCGGTGGATGCCAGCACATCGGCGGCCTTATCCCATTGTGCGGAGGAATCGCCCAGTTCCCGAAGGGTAGTGGAAAGTTCCAGCACAGTTTTCCACGGCTCCTGCAAATTGTACTGGCGGCGCACCACGCGGGTTTTTACCGACAGATTGAGGTCTTTATCATCCACCGTTACAATGTCGCCCAGCGCCCACGCCTCATGCTCATACCCGGTAAGGGCCGACAAATCCATTGCGGAGAGAACATAGGAAACGCGGGGCTGCGCATATTCCGCCAACCGCATCTGCGTGTATTCCAGCATCTGATAGGGATTGGTGAAGTTCGAGCAGTCCAGCGTGGATATGCGCACTTCGGTGGTATAGGAGAAATCCTCCACATAGTCCTTGCCGCCATTGATCGAGGCGAACGTCATTCCATCCTTGCCATAGGCATAGAGCCTTGTTACCAAGCTGCGGGTATCCACCACCCGCTCAATACTTTTGAGATTTTTGCGATATGCAAACAGAGCGCCGCTGTCATTCCCGCCAAAGGTAAGAAGATGGACGAGCCGGTTCGGGCAATCAAAAATCAGGTCGCCGCCGTGGATATTCTGCGTGGCCCGCAGGATGGAAAGGGCGTTTTTCTCCGTACACTGCCATGTGCGCAGAGTGGTGACGTTGACCGTCCCCACCGACCAGCCGGTGCCTTCCAGCGCGTGCCGCATCGGCGCATCCGCTGTATCCGCATTGAAGTCCACTGTTTCTTTCTCCTCGGAAAAGGACAGATCATAAAAAGCGGCCTCGGCATAAACCTGCGTTATGATCCGCCCATCCGTGTCCTTGGTATCGGTGAGGGTTCGGATGCGGTAAATATCATTGACGATTTGCACCTGCTTTTCATTGTCCAGCATGGCCCGCTTGGGATCATGGAAAGGCAGATAAAATTCCATGGTATCAGCCCCGTTGACTTCGCTGGTGACAACAATATCAAAGGCATTTTCCAGAACCGCTTCCCAAGCGCCGTTTGCGTCCAGCACTACCGGACGCAAACGGCGCTTGGG
>USHP01000227.1 GCA_900554625.1 uncultured Eubacteriales bacterium
ACCTCCAATGCCCTGCTGGCAGAAGCCCTGAAGGAAATTCTGGGCACCCTGACCGAGCGGGAAGCGGACGTGCTGCGGATGCGTTTCGGCATGTACGACGGCCGCACCCACACCCTGGAAGAAGTGGGCCAGATCTTCGGCGTTACTCGTGAGCGTATCCGCCAGATTGAAAACAAGGCCATCCGCAAGCTGCGCCACCCCAGCCGGGCCAAGAAGATCCGGGACTTCTACTGCTGATTCTCCCCAAAACAAAAACCCAGCCTGCGTGCCACACGCCGGCTGGGTTTTCTTTTCTCCGCTTCTCAATCGGTAATCCACACTCTATGGATTATCGTTTCTGTATCTGTGGGGGTTATCGCTGTATACTATGGATAAGCGATATACAGGAAAGGAGCAGCGGTGACGATGATAGACAAGCGGATCGGCAAGCGAATCAAGCAGTGCCGGGAGCAGCTGGGGCTGACCCAGGATCAGTTTGCGGAAAAGCTGGGCGTTGCCACCAATTATATATCCACCATCGAGCGGGGCGCTTCCTTTCCCCGGTGCGAGAAGCTGATTGCCATTATCAACGGTCTGGAAACCTCCGCCGACGCCGTTTTCTGCGATGTGCTGGAACACGCCACGGAGTACAAAGCCAGCGCCCTGTCCCAGCAGCTGGAAACCCTGCCGCCCCAGGAGCAGAAGCGGATTCTGGAAATGGTAGAGCTAATGATTCAACAAGCCAAAGGGAATATTTAATCCTTCAACACGAAACTGCGCCGGTGTGCGCAGTTTTTCTTTTTCCGACGAAATATGACTTCCTTCGACTTTTTGCCTGTGTTACTATGTATTTACGATATAGAACACATCGTTTATAAATAGGAGGACGCAAAATGAATATGGTAGAAAAATGGGAGCAGATTTGCTCCATTCTGAATCTAGACGGGGAATCCTTCTGCGTGATTCGCTGGTATTCACCAAAACAGGCGCTGCCGGAGGAAGCCAGCTACGTTCTCGTCAAGCAGCATCAGGACGGAGAAATTCTGTGCCAGGAAGCGGCGTTTGAACAGGGAAGATTCTGGTATCTCACGATAGACCGCTGCATTCCCACCGCCCAGGTGCTGGGCTGGGCCTATCCTCCCTACGACGGACGGGCCGATATCCTGGGCCGACTTTTGGACTAACTCCCTTTTTCTACGTGCTGCGTGGGATTTTGGTCCGTTTTTTCCTTTGGCGACAAATTGTGACAGGTTGTGACAGCTTCCTTGTGCTATCCTATAGACAGCTCGTACAGATGCAAACTGAACTACTATAGGAGAACCACTATGAACAACAAGGAAAAACTGCAGCAGATCCGGGACATTCTGGGTCTTGCGAATCTGGACGATTTTACCATTCTGCGTTGGCACGCTCCGGCAGAGGCTCTGCCCGAAGAAGCCGGATATGTCATCATCAAAGAACTGTTTCCCGACGAGGGGATCATCTGCTGTGAAGCGGCCTATGAAAACGGCCGGTTCAGCTACATCTCCTCCAACGCCGAAATCCCCATGCAGCGAATTCTGGGCTGGACCTACGCTCCCTACGACGGCCGCACCGACTCCCTGGGCAGACTTCGCGCATAAGAAACCATCCATAAAACCAAATCCCGGCCTTTGCGTGTCAAAGGCCGGGACATCTTTTTATGTCAGGTTGGTGCTTTCAAAGAAGGTCAGAGTTGCGGTGACGGAAACGGTGCCGGCCATAATGTCGTCGGTATCGTTACTGCTGACGAAGGCCAGACTGTTTTCCAGGCAGCGCCACTGGCCGGTTGCCAGGTCCTTGGCAATTTTCTTGGCGGAGGCATAGTCAGCGCAGGTGTACTGCAGGCTGACCTTCCGGCGGACGGTGCCGTCTTCTTCAATCTTGGGGTCCTCAAAGTTCAAAGAGTACTCCTGGCTGGCAGACAGGATGCCGTTGAGCTGGCTCATAACCACCTTGGCATTGTCGTAGGGGGCAATCTCGGTGATGGTATCCGCAGGACGGGAGAAAATCTCGTCCAGCTCCGCCTGCATGGCGTCCATGGAGTTCATCTTAGCCATCAGAGTCTGCAGCTGGGTGTCCAGCTCACTTTGCTGGGAGGCCACACTGGCCAGATCGTTCTGCAGCGGCTGATAGAACATGGTGTAGTAGCCCACACCAATCAGCAGCACCACCAGAAACAGCAGCATGACCTGCTCCCGGAGGGAAAGCGCACGATTTTTCATTCCTCAGTGACCTCCTTCTCCAGAATAATGGTCATAAATACCTGCGCCTGCAGGGTTTCGTCATCGGCCTGGGCGGTGTAGACGGTTACCTTGCTGACCAGTGGAGTGCTTTCCAGCCGGTTGACCAGCTTACTGGTTTCCTCCAGGGTAATGCCGCTGATGTTCAGGGTCAGCACATTGTTATTGATAGCAAAATCCTTCACCGTGGAAACGGGATCGATTTTGGATTCCAGAATGGACAGCACATCCATCCGGTCCACTAGGGAGGCTTCCTCCTCGGTCATCCAGCCGTAGCTGTAGCGGCCGTACTGGGCAGCCAGTTCATCATAGCCTGCCATTTTCTCGGTGATCTGGGCCAGCTGCATCTGCTTTTCCGCCAGGGCAGCGTAGGCCTGGGTGCGCTTGGCGTTCTGGTCCAGAATGGCCACTTTGCCGAAAATTGCCAGCGCCAGCACTGCCACCACCGCAAATGCCGCCATCCGTCCGGGATGGAAGGGGGTCTCGTGATAGACCAGGTTCATGGTCTTTTTGGTGGGCATGGCCGGGGCTTTCTGGAAAGGATTGGTTATCTGGGGGTTTTTGGTTTTCGTCGGTGCCATGTATCTTCCCTCTTTCTTACCGCTGGGAGGCCGCAGCAGCAGCCAGCGCGCAGCGCAGTGTAACCGGTTCCATCTCCTCTTCGCTGTCCGGAATCAGACGATCGATGTGGTGCAGAACCATGTGGGTATTTTTCAGTACCGCCATACGCAGCGGCTCCAGAATGGCGGTGCCGCCGCAGTAGTAGATATCCTGAAGATTGTTCTCCCGGTTTTCGTAGCCGTAGAAGTTCAGGGCCTTGAGCACCTCCACCGCCAGGGCGTTGTAGGCGTTGACGCAGCAGTCCAGACCCAGCACGCCGTTCATGTTGTTTTCCTTGTAAGTACGGGCGGTGCGGGGGTCAATCTGCAGCTCGGCGGCGATGGTCTCGTCCAGCAGCTGTCCGCCCATTTCGATTTCCTTGCCCATCATAAACTTGCCGTCTGCGTAGATGTAGACGAAGGTGGAGCTGTAGCCGATATCCAGGATGCACAGTTCCTTGGGGGCATTTTTTGCCTGACGCACCAGATTCAGCCAGGCCATCTCTGCGGGAACGGCGATTTTCAGGGTCAGACCGGCCTTGCGGAAGATGGTATGCCAGCTTTCCAGCAGCTCTTTTCTGGCGGCTGCGGCGAACAGCTCCAGCTGATCGGCCTGACCGTCGCCGGTCTTTTTGGTGTCCATCACGGCGTAGTCGTAGTGATATTTTGCCCCGTCCTGACCCACAAAGTCCCGGAATTCAAAGGGCAGATTCAGCTCCAGCTGCTGCTGGCTCATCATGGGCATGCTCACCCGATGGGCCAGAACCGTCCGGGGAGAGAGCACCAGCGCCGCGTTTCCTCCGGGAATGTGGTAATGCTTGCGCATTTCTTTGAGAAAATTTGCCATGGCGTCGGGGGATGTGA
>USHP01000228.1 GCA_900554625.1 uncultured Eubacteriales bacterium
CCTTGTGACCGTCGAACTCGGGGCCGTCCACGCAGGCGAACTTGGTCTCGCCGCCCACGGTGACACGGCAGCCGCCGCACATGCCGGTGCCGTCGATCATGATGGGGTTCAGGGAGACGCTGGTATGGACACCGAAAGGCTCGGTGGTCTTGCAGACGAACTTCATCATGGGCACAGGGCCGATGGCCAGAACTTCGTCAAACTGCTCGCCGGCTTCCAGCAGCTCCTGCAGAGGCTGGGTAACCAGACCATGACGGCCGTAGGTGCCGTCGTCGGTCATCAGAATCATGCGATCGGCAACAGCCTTGAATTCGTCCTCCAGAATCACGATGTCCTTGCTCCGGAAGCCAACGATAACGGTGACTTCTGCACCGGCTTCCTTAAAAGCAGCAGCAGAGGGCAGGGCAATGGCACAGCCTACACCGCCGCCAACCACGCAGACCTTCTTCTTGCCTTCCACAGGAGTGGGCTTGCCCAGAGGGCCAACGAAGTCGTGGATGTAGTCGCCCTCGTTCAGAGCGCCCAGGGCGTTGGTGGAGAAACCAACTTTCTGGAAAATGATGGTTACGGTACCGGCTTCCCGGTCATAACCAGCGATGGTCAGGGGTACACGCTCGCCCATTTCATCAATGCGGAAGATGATGAACTGTCCGGCCTTGGCCTTCCGGGCGACAAAGGGGGCTTCCACTTCCATCAGGGTGACGGAGGAGTTCAGCTCCTTCTTGCGAACGATTTTATACATGTTCTGATCCGTCCTTTTCAGAATTTTCATAGCATCCGGGCTTTTTGCCCGTACAGGTTCATTATATCGCTTATGACAGGTTTTGTCAAATAGTATAACGGCTGTTTGGGTGGTTTTTCCATTTTTTACCCCATTTTTGCAAAAAAAGGGGAGAGCCGAAGCTCTCCCGCAGTTTTACTTCTTTTCAATAACCTCAATGCCGCCCAGATACTTTCTCAGCACTTCCGGCACCACAATGGAGCCGTCGGCACGCTGGTTCTGTTCCACCATGGCCGGGAAAATCCGGGAGGTGGCGAGACCCGAGCCGTTCAGGGTGTGCAGGAATTCGGGCTTGCCGGTTTCCTCACGACGGAAGCGGATGTTGCCCCGACGAGCCTGGTAATCCCGGGCATTGGAAACGGAGGAGACTTCCTTGTAGCCGTTCATGGAAGGAATCTGGATTTCAATGTCGTAGGTTCTGGCCATGGAGGCGGAGCAGTCGCCGGCAGCCAGCTTCACAGTACGGAAGTGGAAGCCCAGGCCCTTGACCAGGTTTTCTGCCTTGCGGACCAGTTCTTCAAAGGCCTCGTCGGAATCCTCGGGGCGGGTGAACTGGAACATCTCCACCTTGTTGAACTGATGTCCACGGACCATGCCCCGCTCGTCGGCACGGTGAGAGCCGGCCTCCCGGCGGAAGCAGGGGGTGTAGGCAAAGTACTTCTTGGGAAGCTGGTTCTCCGGCAGAATTTCATCCCGGAAGATGGAGCACAGAGCAGCTTCTGCGGTGGGCAGCATGTAGTGAATCCGATCGTCGGTGGGGTTGGCAATCTTGTAAACTTCGTCGGCAAACTTGGGGAACTGTCCGGCAGTCTCACCGCACTGGTACTCCAGCATGTGAGGCGGCAGAATGAAGTCGTAGCCGTCGGCGATGTGGGTATCAATGAAGTAGTTCAGCAGTGCCCACTCCAGACGAGCGCCCATGCCGGTATACATCCAGTTGCCGGAACCGGCCAGCTTGACACCCCGCTCGTAGTCGATCAGGCCCAGGTCCAGACACAGATCCACATGGTGCTTGGGCTCAAAGTCAAACTTGTGGGGTTCGCCGAAGTAACGCAGAGGCTCGTTGTTTTCCTTTCCGCCGGGCTTCAGGTCGGGATCGGGGAGATTGGGCAGGCTCAGCATGGCGGTGCGCAGTTCTGCCTGGCAGGCATCCAGCTTTTCTGCATCCTCGGCAAGGCCCTTTTTCAGCTCTGCCATCTCAGCAAAAATGGCGGACACGTCCTTGCCCTGCTTCTTCAGCAGAGGAATCTCCTTGGAGACCTTGTTCTGCTGGGCTTTCCGGGCTTCGGTGTCGGCAATCAGCTGACGGCGCAGCTCGTCCAGTTCCAGAATCCGGTCAACGGTGGCGTCACAGTCCACTTCCTTTGCCCGCAGTCCAGCCTTGACGGCATCGGGATTTTCTTTGATTTTCTTGATATCCAGCATGGTTTTCTTACTCCTTCACTTTTTCCAATTCTATTATCATTTAATAATACAGGGGATTTTCCGGGATAATCACGGCGCAGATCAGATACAGCAGCAATCCCGTGCCCCCAATCAGGCAAAACAGTGCCCAGATGATCCGAATCACCGTGGGATCGATGGTCAGATATTCTCCCAGTCCGCCGCAGACACCGGCCAGCATCCGATTGTTCTGGGAGCGGTAGAGTTTTTTCTCCATAGTCTCCTCACTTTTCCAGGCGCATCAGGATCTCCAGCAAATGCTGCAAATCCTCCTGGCCATAAAATTCCAGTTCAAAGCGGCCTTTGCGCTTGCCGTTGACGATTTTTACGCCCCGGCCCAGGTGCTTGGACAGGTTTTTCTCGCACTCTGCCACATAATCCACTGCAAAAACCGTTTTCTTTTCCGGCTGGGGTTCCTTATTCATATTTTTACACAGGGTTTCCGCCTGCCGTACCGAAAGTGCCAGGGCAATGATCTTCTGGGCAGCTTCCAGCTGCTTTTTCTCGGTTTTCAGGGTAAGGATTGCCCGGGCGTGACCGGCAGACAGTTCTCCCTTCTTTACCTTTTCCAGCACCTCCGGGCACAGGCCCAGCAGCCGGAGGGAATTGGCTACGGCGGGGCGGGATTTTCCCACCCGGGTCGCTGCTTCCTCCTGGGTCAGGCCGTACTGCTCCATGAGCACCTGATAGCCCAGGGCTTCTTCTACCGGATTCAGGTCCTGGCGCTGCAAGTTCTCAATCAGCGCCAGCTCCATGGCCTTCCGGTCGTCGGCTTCCATCACCACCACCGGTACTTCGCTGATATTTGCCAGTCGTGCTGCCCTCCAGCGCCGTTCACCGGCGATGATCTGGTAGTAGCCGCTGGGCAGCTGCCGCACCGTCAGGGGCTGGATCACACCATGCACCGAAATGGAATCCGCCAGCGCCTGCAGTTCTGCTTCGTCAAAGTCCTGTCGGGGCTGATCGGGATTGGGTTCTACTTTATAGATTGGCAAAAGCTGATAGGCGCTGTTTTCTGCCGGTTCTTCCGCGAAGTCACCCAGCAGTGCGCCCAGGCCCTTGCCCAGACCTTTGTTTGATGCCAATCAAACCATCCTTTCCTTCCTATAATACATGGTACTGTATTATAGTTTCTTTATGATTTCCTCCGCCATGGCCCGATAGGCAACGCTGCCCCGGCTGCTGCGGTCATATGCAGTCACAGGGATACCATGACTGGGGGCCTCCGCCAGCCGGATATTCCGGGGAACCACCGTGGCAAAGACTTTGCCGGGGAAGTGCCGCTTAACCTCCTCGGCCACCTGCAGGGAGAGGTTGGTCCTGCCGTCGTACATGGTCAGCAGCACTCCCTCCACCGTGATGGCCGGGTTGAGCCGCTTTTTCACAATGCGCACCGTGGACAGCAGGTCGCTGAGCCCCTCCAGGGCGTAGTACTCACACTGCACCGGCACCAGCACCGTGTCGGCGGCGCACAGGGC
>USHP01000229.1 GCA_900554625.1 uncultured Eubacteriales bacterium
CCACCACACGGTGTCCTTGGAGTTCTCGTCCATGACGATGAACTTGTCTTTGGGGGAACGGCCGGTGTAGATGCCGGTCATAACGTTCACAGCGCCCAGGTCGGTAACGGTGCCAACTTCATAGCCTTCCAGGCCGGCCTTGGTCTCTTCCGCGAACAGGGTCTCGTAGGAAGGGTTGTGGACGATCTCGGTGGTACCAGAAATACCATATCTGGTTAAATCGATACTTGCCATTTGTTTTGCCTCCTATATTATCGAAAAGTATGCGGGATAACCCGCTTTTTCAATATTTTTTGGCATCAGATGGGGCTAACCCCAACTTCCACCAGATATAGTTTAGCACAAACAGGAAAGATTGTAAACACATTTTTCGTGTTTTTCAGTATATTTTTATCGGTTGCGACAGGATAATTCTGTTCATTTTGCCGTCAGGTGACGAAGGCTGCCGCTTATGGCAAGGGCAATCTTGCCATGTGGATTTTTTCACGCTATGATAGCAATCGTCACACAAATGAATTTTATGGAGGGACATATGTCCTGCCACACTTCCCATACGCAGGGCACAATGGGACGGAAAACGCCATTTGTTAAAATGTATTCTTCACAACTTCACAGGAACTTAATATCTTCCCACTTTTTTGCTTAACATCTTCCGGGTATAATAAGGACAAACGATTCAAATTCCTCTTTTTCATTTTTTCCTCTCCTCTTTTCTTGTTGCAAAAACTCCGGCGAAGGCCGGAGTTTTTGCATTGTGTTATATTTTATTGTATGATTGCAGCCGGTAATAAAAAATCACCTCCTGGGAAATCTATCCCAAAGAGGTGATTTTTTGATACTTTCCTACTTGCGAACCCTGATATTGTACCTGATCCTGATTTTTTCCGTCCGTCTCATGGGCAAGCGCCAGATCGGTCAGATGGAAGCGTCGGAATTTGTTGTGACCATGTTGGTGGCGAACCTGGCCGCCATCCCCATGCAGGATGCGGGAATTCCGCTGTATTCCGGGTTGGTTCCCATTCTGACGGTGCTTGGTATGGAGCTGGTGCTGTCGGGACTGATTCTGCGCAGTGTGTTTCTGCGGCGGCTGTTTTGCGGCAAGCCGGTAATTCTCATTGACAACGGGAAAATCCTCTCCGACAATCTGCGAAACACCCGGGTAACCCTGGATGAACTGATGGGACATCTGCGGGAAAAGGACGTTCTGGATATCCAGACGGTGCAGTACGCCATTCTGGAGACCAACGGAAATCTATCCGTATTTCCTTACCCGAAGCATCTGCCCGCCACAGCCAAGGACGCGGGGATTCAAGCCGCAAAGCAGTATCTTCCCCTGCCCATTATTGAAGACGGCTACCTGTTCCGGAAAAATCTGGAGCAGGCGGGAAAAGACGAAACCTGGCTCAAAGGCGTCCTTTCCCAGCACGGTGCCGAAACCTCGGACACCTTGCTTCTGACCATTGACCCCTCGGGCCAGATCACCTGGCTGGGAAAGGAGCCGTCATGAAGCGAAGTATATTTGGATTGGTTTTGCTGCTGTTCCTGCTGGGCAGCAGCTGGATCAGCAGCATTATGATGGACCGGATTCACCGTCCCATTGCGGAAAAACTGGATCAGGCGGCGCTGTGCGCCTTGGAAAACAACTGGCATCAGGCAGATCTTCTCTGCGGCCAAGCCATGGAGCAGTGGCAAACCTGGGCCCATTTCCGGGGCTGTTTTGCCGATCACGCTCCTGTGGAGGAGATTGAAGCCGATGCTGCTTCCCTGAAAGTGTATGCCGCCAGCCGGGACGATGCCACCTTTGCCGCTGCCTGCTATCAGCTGGCCCGGCAGGTCCAGGCCATGGGGGATGCCCACGGCTTATTGTGGTGGAATCTGCTATAGAACCCTAAATTTAGTGAAAAAACCTCCCGTTCCTACACAAGCTCCTATATCTTGTGATTTTTCCGCAAATTTGCATGCAACATCTAGTGTTTCGACATTCTTTTCAGTTTCCATGTGCTATGATGTAGCCAAGCTTACCGGACGCAGACGGATTACCGCGGCTGTGGCGTCGTCCTCTGGGTCCTGGCAGCCTTTCTCCAGAATTTCCGCCGCCAACTCCCCAGGCGGCGCATCCGGAGTCAAAGAGAACTGGCGCAGGGCACCCTCTCCGTCCACGCCGTCGCTGAGCAGAATCAGCACCTCTCCCCGACACAGGGACAGCTTTTGTACCGTTTCCCGGGTCTTGTCCACACAGATCCCCGGAGGCGGCGAGGCTGTCCCGATTTTTTCTGTGCCGCTGCGGGTGAGCAGATAGCTGGGGGCTGCGCCCCATTTGTAAACCGACACTACCCCGGTATCCAGCCGGATCTCCGCCAAATCCAGCGTTACCGCTCCCGCTGCTCCCCGCAGTGCCAGCAGGCTATTGATACTGCGTAAGGTATGCTCCGGCGGGAATCCGGCTGCCAGCATTTTCTGCACCAGATTCCCTGTCCACTGACTTTCCTGAGCCGCCCCGATGCCGGTACCCATTCCATCACACAGCAGGACAAAATACCGCAGTTCCGGCCCGGAGAACGCCAGACATCGGTCGCCGTTGGCCCGCTCCTTTCCCCGGGAACGAGCGGAGACCTCCACCCGAAATTCCGGGTGGCTTTCCTGAGCCCGCCGGGGCAGCTGGTCGGAGAGGCTGCGCAGATATTCCGACAAAAACCGATACTGCTGCCCCAAAGCATACCGGTATTCCTCCTGCCGCTGCCGGTCCGCCTGAAGGGTCCGCAGCTGCTCCTGTGCCCGGTGCAGCTCCGGAATCAGCCGTCCGGGCTTGCGGCAGTTTCCGTCCAAAGGATGTTCCAGCATGGCAGCAGTAATTTCTCCCCTTTGGGTGCAGCCTTTTCTGGCAGAACACCCGGCGCAGGCCCGCTGCACCGCTTTTTCCAGCAGGGCGTCCTGATCAATGGGAGGCGGCTCGATTTCCAAAATCAGCTGCTGGGTAGTACGCATCACCTCCGCTCCCAACTCCAGCCGCACCTGGGCCACGCCGGTCTGTCCCCGGCGATGGGCAACTTCCGGACGGGCGGGAAGAAAGTACCCCACTCCCCCGCCCAGAATCAGTCCGGGCAAAGGGGTCAAGTCCCAGTTTCCCCACACCGCCATCACAATGGCATAGGCAATTCCCGGTGACAGACAGCGCTGCCATTTTTTGTCAAAGGGAATCATCCGGACAAAGTAGGCCATGCACAGCACCGCCGTCATGGGCATCTTGGTCACCTGGGCCAAATCCAGCCCCAGCCCTGCCAGGGCTGCCCCGGGGAAGGCACCGGACACCGCCATCATTCCCGCAGCTATGTAGCCAAGCCCCAGATAGGGCGTAAATCTGACCTGGGCCAGAGCCAAGGTCCCCAGGCCTATGGTCAGCCAGTCGGTAATGGCATCCCGACATCGGGCCGCCTGGGTAAACAAGGCTGAGCAGAAGAAAGTCAGGGCCACCCGGAGAAAAAAAACCGTTACCGGAACCCCCTGTTTCAGCATCAGCTGAAAGGTCAGCCCTGTCACCGCTGTAAGAAAGGCCGCCAGGGCAGGTATCATCAGAGGCTGATCCTGGCTTTCCTCCCGCTTTCCCAGCAGCAGCGCCAGCAGCGCTCCTGCCGCCGACCAGACAACCCCCTGG
>USHP01000230.1 GCA_900554625.1 uncultured Eubacteriales bacterium
TACCAGAAGTACCTGGCCAAGCTCGGAAGCTGTGATCCCTGCGTCGGAAAGGGCGCGGGTCACCGGCTCAGAAGTCTTCTCTACCAGATCGTGGGTCAATTCATCAAATTTCGCTCTCGTCAGGTTCATGTCGAAATGCTTCGGTCCTTCTGACGTAGCAGTGATAAACGGAAGGTTGATGTTGGTGGTGGTTGCGGAAGACAACTCTTTCTTTGCCTTCTCCGCAGCTTCCTTCAGTCTCTGAAGGGCCATCTTGTCAGTGGACAGGTCCACTCCTTCCTGTTTCTTGAATTCAGCGATCATGTAATCGGTGATCTTCTGGTCGAAGTCATCGCCGCCCAGACGGTTATTTCCGGCTGTGGACAGAACCTCGATAACGCCGTCGCCGATGTCCAGGATGGACACGTCGAAGGTGCCGCCGCCCAGGTCATAGACCATGATCTTCTGCTCATTTTCCTTGTCAAGGCCGTAAGCCAGAGCTGCGGCGGTGGGCTCGTTGATGATCCGCTTTACATCCAGGCCGGCAATCTTGCCTGCGTCCTTGGTAGCCTGACGCTGAGCGTCGGAGAAGTAAGCGGGAACGGTGATAACGGCTTCGGTGACGGTCTGTCCCAGGTAGCTCTCTGCGTCGGCCTTCAGCTTCTGCAGAATCATAGCGCTGATTTCCTGGGGAGTGTAGCCTTTGCCGTCGATGGTGACGTGATAATTTTCGCCCATGTGGCGCTTGATGGAAGCAACGGTCCGGTCAGCGTTGGTCACTGCCTGACGCTTTGCAACCTGACCGACCATACGCTCGCCGGTCTTGGAGAATGCCACCACGGAAGGGGTGGTACGGGTGCCTTCTGCATTGGCGATAACAACGGGTTCGCCGCCTTCCAGAACGGCAACACAGGAATTGGTAGTACCAAGGTCAATACCGATAATCTTGCTCATAATGATTTCCTCCTAATATATCCAATGAAAAATGTATACAAAGTAATGGGATCAGTTGGCCACCTGCACCATGGCAAAGCGGACGATCTTATCTCCGATTTTGAATCCCTTCTGGAACACCTGGGCGATCACATTTTCCGCCAGCTCCTCGCTGTCGATGTGCATCACCGCGTTGTGCAGGTTGGGATCAAAGGCATCTCCGATTTCTCCGAAGATTTCCACGCCCAGGCCGCCCAGAATCTTCACCAGCTCGTTCATGGTCATCTCCACGCCTTTTTTGTAGGCGGCATCGGAGGTTTCCTGGTTCAGTGCCCGTTCCAGGTTGTCGTAGACGGGCAGGATCTTCGCCACGGCGTCGGCCTTGCCGTTGCCGTAGGAAGCTTCCTTTTCCTTGACGGTGCGCTTGCGGAAGTTATCAAACTCCGCCGCTACCCGCAGGTGGGCATCCCGTTCTGCGTTATATTTTTCCTCCCAGGGATTGACCTGCTCGGTTTCCGGGGTTTCCGGCGTTTCCTGGGTTTCCTCGGCTGCTTCCGGGGTCAGGATGGTTTCTTCTTGTTCTTGCTGTTTATCCTTTTTTGCCACGTTCTCGGCCTCCTATATTGTCAGGTGGGAGGGTGTCTCCCGCCGCTGCTTGTTTTCTTTTCTACTGCCCGGCGTCATCCTTCTCTGCCTGGGGCAGCTGGGGGGTCTCGGGCTTGGCGAACATCTTCGACAAACTCTCGGCAAAGTAGCTCAGTCGAGCGGTAACCTTTGCGTAATCCATTCGGGTGGGGCCTACCACACCGATCATGCCCTGCAGACCGTCACCAATGTCGAACTTGGTCATCACCACGGAGGTGTCCTTCAGTTCGTCGGCTACGTTCTCCGGGCCAACAATGACCTTGGTGCCGTTGGCATCCTGCATCACCGCCGGAAGATTGCTCAGGGCTTCTTCATCAATGGAAGCCATCACCCGCTGGGCTTTGTCCACATCCCGGTACTCCGGAAGTCCCAGCAGCCGGGACTGTCCAACCACTGCCATATTGGCGGCTGCGTGGTTTTTCAGGGTTTCCTGGGTAAAGTCCAGGATCACCGGCACCAGACTGGCGGCAGTTCCTGCCGAGCGCATCACCCGGTCCATCAGTTCCGTGGTGAAGCCTTCCAGGGGAATCTCCGTCATGGTGGCATTGAGTACGGCGCTGAGCAGTTTCAGATCCGACTCGCTCAAATCCA
Source organism: uncultured Eubacteriales bacterium (assembly GCA_900554625.1). Classification (GTDB taxonomy): domain Bacteria; phylum Bacillota; class Clostridia; order Oscillospirales; family Oscillospiraceae; genus Faecousia. Next base: position 2,149 of record USHP01000230.1, read on the forward strand.
GGGGCAGCTTAATCAGCTTGTTTACCACCCGGTCTCCGGAGAGCATCAGCACCAGAATGAAGCTGCCCTGTCCGGCCTGAATCAGCTCGAAGCGCTGAACACAGGCGCTGCCGGAGCGGGAAGCGGCGGAGATGGCCGGAAGGTTGGTGGCCTGAGAAACCAGCTTGGCAACCTTTTCCACCATTTTGTCCACCCGCTGCATCTTCTCCTCGATGGCGTTGGTAATGGATTTGGTTTCGTCCATGCTCAGACGGTAGTCCAGCATCAGTTCATCCACATACAGCCGGTAGCCTGCCGCAGAAGGGATGCGCCCGGCACTGGTGTGGGGCTGCTCCAGATATCCCATGGCAGTCAGATCGGCCATTTCGTTGCGGATGGTCGCGGAGGAATATTTCATGTCCGGCAGCTCGGTAATGGCCTTGGAGCCTACCGGTTCTGCTGTCCGGATGTACAGATCCACCACAGAACGCAGGACCTTCTTTTTCCGTTCGGTCAGTTCCATTGTGGATTCCTCCTTGCTGTATATTCTTTAGCACTCCATATCCTTGAGTGCTAAGCACACTATACCATTGAGTGCTAAAAAAGTCAATGGGTGCTTTTTGAATTATTTTTGAACTTTTTCCCCGGGTTATTCACAATGTACCCGATGGCGGTTTTTTCTCCTGGTTCCGGCAGGAAAATTATCCGAATATTTACAGTTTGCCCCTTGTTGGCTTCATAGGAATCCGATATAATGGGGCCATACATGGAAAGGGATGATGCATTTGGATAACAAGCGTACCTTTACACCGGAACAGCTGCACTATCTGCGGCTTCTGGCAAATCAATACCCCACCGTCCAGGAGGCGGCTACCGAAGTCATCCGGCTGCAGGCCATACTGAACCTGCCCAAGGGCACGGAACACTTCATGTCGGACATCCACGGCGAACACGAAGCCTTTTTGCATATTCTCAACTCTGCCTCCGGCGAAGTCAAGGAAAAACTGGTGGAACTGTTTGGAAATTCCATGACCCAGCGGGACCGCAACGATCTGGCCACTCTGATTTACTACCCGGCAGCCAAACTGGAGCTGGTAGCCAACGAACAGGAAGACTTGGAAGAGTGGTACCGGCTGACCATCCACCGTTTGGTGGAGCTGTGCCGCTACGTCTCCACCAAGCACACCCGGCGCAAGGTTCGTTCCTTCATGCCCGCGGACTATGAGCTGATTATCGACGAGCTGATTCATCTGGCAGAGGAAGGCGGTTCCCGTCGGGACCAGTATGAGAATATCATCAACACCTCCATCCAGATCGGTCAGGCCGCCAACATCATTCGGGCCATCAGCGAGGTCATCAAGAACCTGGTAGTGGACAAGCTGCACATTGTGGGCGACATCTTCGACCGGGGCCCCCGGGCGGATATTGTTATGGATTCTCTTATGGAGACCAACAATGTGGACATTCAGTGGGGCAACCACGACGTTTTGTGGATGGGCGCCGCCTCCGGCTCCCGGACTTTGG
>USHP01000231.1 GCA_900554625.1 uncultured Eubacteriales bacterium
GGATATGTTTGCAGCGACTCCGGTGCATCCACTGGCGGCTTTACGGATTGCCTGCTCCAGCAGGGAGCAAAAAAAGTTTTTGCGATCGATGTAGGATATGGACAGTTAGACTGGAAGATCCGTTCCGATCCCCGCGTTGTGGTGATGGAACGTACCAATATCCGCTACGTTACCCCGGAGCAGTTGGGAGAGCCCCTGGACTTATCTGTCATTGACGTCAGCTTTATCTCTCTGAAAATCGTTCTTCCAGCCATTAAAAATCTTCTTAAGCCTACCGGTCAGGTGCTGTGCCTGATCAAACCGCAATTTGAGGCAGGAAAAGAAAAGGTAGGTAAGAAGGGTGTTGTCCGGGAGGCGTCTACCCATAAGGAAGTACTGGATAACTTTGTGGAGCTGGCAGCGCAGCTGAACTTTCAGATTTTGGGTTTGACTTTCTCACCTGTGAAAGGGCCGGAAGGGAATATTGAATTCCTGGCGCATCTGTCTTTGGATCAGGTGGAGGGAATTCAGCCGGATACTGCGGCGGTGGTTGCGCAGGCCCATGCGGCGCTGGATAAGGGGGAAAAGGAATGAAAACCGTAATTCTGACTCCCAATCCTTATCGGGATAAAAATTTTCAGACTGTCCGCAATGCCGTTCAGGTATTGAAAAATGCAGGCATTCAATCCAAATTGTGCCTTCCATTTGAAGTTGACCGTTCCTATGAGCTGCCAAAGGATCTGCGCTTTTTTCGGCTGGATCGGGAACTTCCCAATGCGGAAATGGTGATTTGCTTTGGCGGCGACGGTACCATTTTGCACATGGCCAAGGCAGCTACCCGGCGTGGAATTCCCATCCTGGGTGTCAATATTGGCACCATGGGGTTCATGGCAGAATTGGAGAGTACAGAACTGGACAAATTGGCCAACCTTGCAAAAGGGGACTATACCCTGGACAGCCGCATGATGCTGGATGTGACGGTGCAGCGGGATCGGGATATTCTGTTCCACGATGTTTGCCTGAATGACGTGGTGGTAACCAAGGGAACCGTTGCCAGAATTGTCCATCTGCAGGTAAAGTGCGATGGCGCTCTGGCGCTGGAAAGCGGCGGTGACGGTATTATTGTATCGACCCCGACAGGTTCCACTGCTTATAATTTTTCTGCTGGTGGCCCTATTGTGGAGCCAGAAGCCAGAAATATGATTATTACGCCCATTTGCCCTCATGAAATGGACAGCCGCTGCATCATTGCGGCGGACAAACGCACCATCACTGTGGAAATGGTGCGCAATGCCCGTCGGAATGCTTACCTGTCGGTAGATGGCGGCAAGGCCTTCCGACTGAATATGGGAGATGTCGCAGTGATTAAGCGCGCGCAAATGGAGACAAAATTGGTTCGGCTGAAAGAACGCAGTTTTTACGATGTGGTCAGTGCAAAATTCAAGAAACCGTAAGAGGTGAAGGGCGTTGAAAGCAAAAAGACAGGCAAAAATCATGGAGATTATTTCCACTACCAATGTGGAAACCCAGGAACAGCTGCTTCAGGAACTGCAGGCAGCGGGGTTTACCAGTACCCAGGCGACCATTTCCCGGGATATTAAGGAATTGCGGATTGTCAAGGAATTGACAAGCTTTGGAATTTATCGCTATACCACCTCTTCCCGGGATGTTCCCGGAACCTTTTCTGACCGCCTGAATACGATTTTTCGGGAATGTGTTACCAGCTATGATTATGCCCAGAATCTTGTGGTGATTCATACGCTGCCCGGCCTAGCCAGCGCCGCCGCTTCGGCGGTGGATGCTATGGGTATGAGCGTAGTATTGGGTACATTGGCTGGTGACGATACGGTTGTCGTGATTATGCGCGATACGAACGCCGCAGCGGCCTTCTGCGGAGAAATCAAGAGTTTGACAAAGTAAACTTAGGAGGAACCGGGATGCTGAGTCTTCTGCACATTGAAAATATTGCGGTGATTGAGCAGGCGGATATTTCCTTTGACCGTGGCTTTAACGTACTGACTGGTGAAACCGGCGCAGGTAAGTCCATCGTCATTGATGCGATCTCCGCTATTTTGGGAGAACGGGCATATCGGGATATGATCCGAACCGGAACGGCAAAGGCTTCCGTCCGTGCAGTGTTCACCGATGTGCCGGAGTATCCTTGGTTTTCTGAAAATGGAGTGGAATATGACCCGGAAACTGTAATCCAACGGGAAGTGTACCTGGACGGAAAAAACGTGTGCCGGGTCAACGGCAGTTTGGTTTCCGTTTCCATTCTGCGCAAGCTGGGTATCCAACTGATCAACATTCATGGTCAGCATGATTCTGCATCTTTGTTTGATGAGGAAAACCATCTGAACTTCTTAGATGCGTTTGCTGACAATGAATCCTTGCGAAGCGACTATGCGGAAAAATACCAGGCAGTCGCCAGTCTTCGGCGGGAGATTTCAGACCTGTCGATGGACGAGAGCGAAAAGCTTCGCCGAATGGAAACGCTGAAATACCAGATTTCGGAAATTGAAAAAGCCAATCTGCAGCCGGGGGAGGACGAAACCCTGGAACAGCGGCGGAAAATTCTGCAAAATGCGGAAAAACTCAGCAGTGGTATTGAAGAAGCTGTGGAGTGCTTGTATGGCGGTGACGATACGGACGGAGCGGCAGGGCTGCTTGCACAGGCCGAGCATGCCTTGGCAAGACTTGGCCGGTTCAGTGACAGTTACCAAGCGCTTCATGACCGGGTGGCCGATCTCATGTATCAGGTGCAGGACGCTGCGGAGGAAGTCCGGGATGCCCGGGATGACTTGAGTTATTCAGCGGATGAACTGGAACAGATTGAATCCCGTCTGGATGTGATTCACAAGCTGCGCCGCAAGTATGGAGTCACCTGTGAGGATATTTTGGCTTATCTGGAAAAAGCAAAGCAGGAATTGGATGAAATCGAGTTTGCGGATGACCATCTGGAACGACTAAGGGGAAAACTGAAAAAGGCGGAAAAAGCAGCCTGGGATGCAGCATTGCTGCTGCGAGAAAACCGCAAAGATTGTGCCAAGCGGCTTTCTGAACGGATTTTGACAGAGCTTACCCAGCTGGATATGCCTCGTGTGCAGTTTTCCTGCCGGTTCCAGGAACTGGAATTGACTGCCAACGGTGCCGATGGCGTGGCGTTTTATATGTCGGCCAACGCGGGTGAGGCGCTGAAACCCATGAGCAAAGTGGCTTCCGGCGGTGAGCTTGCCAGAATTATGCTGGCAATGAAAAATGTTCTGGCAGAGAAAGATCAGGTAAATACTCTGATTTTTGATGAAGTGGACACTGGTGTTTCCGGTCGGGCAGCCCAGAAAGTGGCAGAGAAGCTGCGCAGTGTAGCAGCTCACAAACAGGTGCTTTGTGTTACCCACTTGCCCCAATTGGCAGCGTTGGCAGACACCCATTTGCTGATTGCCAAGAGTGAACGCCAGGGACGGACCTTTACGACAGTGACACCCCTGGATTTTGAAGGCAGGAAGCGAGAACTGGCCCGGATTATGGGCGGCGCCCAAATTACAGAAACAACTCTGAAAAGCGCGGAGGAAATGCTTCGCCGGTAAACTGACCTTTTCCACTTGACAAAGAGGAAACTTTCTGCTAGGATTAAATCCACAACACAGTGAAGGGA
>USHP01000232.1 GCA_900554625.1 uncultured Eubacteriales bacterium
GTGACCACCAGTGCCGTCAGCAGAATCCAAAATCCCGGCTTCTTATAGTGCATGACACTTTTGATTCGCTCCTTGACCCCCACTTCGCCAAAGGCCAGCGGGCAGGCGGCGATGGACTTGCGGCGGATGCTGCAATTGAGCAGCGCTGTGGAATAGGCCCGCCGGTCCTCCATGCCCATATCCCGGATCACCCGCTCATCACAGGCAGCCTCAATATCCCGGCACAGCAGGATATAAGCCACCCACAGCACCGGGTTAAACCAATAAACGCTCAGAAGCACAAAGCCAACCGGCTTCCACCAGTGATCTCCCCGGCGAATGTGGGATTGCTCATGGGCAACGACGTAGGGCAAGTCCTTGGGACTAATGGATATAGGAAGGTAAATCACCGGACGAAACAGACCCAGCACAAAGGGCGAGTCAACCAGTTCACTTTGTTTGATTCCCTTTTCCAGGGGAATTGCCGCAGCAACCCGGTGCTTTAGCAGCAAGTAACTAACCAGTGCGTACAAAAGCATACAACCGCAGCCTGCGGCCCATGCCCAGGCCAGAAAAAACGACCAGATCTGGGTCGGATTGGCACTTGTCACCACAGGTTCCGGTGCGGTCATGTTTTCCTCCAGAACCGGATTTACCACGGAATCCACAGCCTCAATGCCGCTGTGAATTTCCGGCTGGGCGGTATAGACAATTTCCTGGGGCAAGGTCTGGGTACTGGGAATCAGGCTTAAGGCACTTTCCAGTGAGAAGGGAAAAATCAGCCGCAGCGCAACCAGTCCCCACAGCAGGCACAAAATCCACTTGGGTGTTTTCCGAAACACCAGCCGCACCCCGATGACAGCTAGTACTAACCAGCTTGCGGTGATGCTTATGTTCACCAATGTGACAAACAGCGCTTCCATTGGGCACCTCCTTAGCCTTCGATAATCCGGCGAATCTCCTGTATCTCCTCTTCCGAAAGTTCCTGCCGACGACCAAAGGCCGCAATGAAGGCGGGTAAGGAGCCTTCGAATTTCTTCTCCATCAGTTCATCCAATTCGCTCAGCTGGGCTTCCTCTTTGGAAATCAGAGCGGTGACGATGGTGTTTTCGTTCTTCACCACGCCCCGCTCAGACAGGCGCTTGATAACGGTATAGGTGGTAGTCTTGGACCAATCCAGCTTCTGCTTGCAAAGCTTCGCCAGTTCGCTGCTCTTGATGGGCTGATGTTCCCAGAGAATCAGGCAGAAGCGGTACTCACTTTCGAATATTTTCGGCGTAGGCATAGACGTATCCTCCCAGGTCTAATCTATTAGTACATCTATATACTAACGCATTAGAACAGATTTGTCAAGGGAAATCCCGGTGACGACATTTGCTGTCATCACCGGGGAAATTGTAGGGTATTTCCAGGTTACTGGGCTATCTTTCTGGCAACGTACACGCCGCTGGCAGAGGCATGGGACAGAGAATGGGTAATTCCGCTGCCGTCGCCGATGATATACAGGCCCGGATATTTGGACTCCAGATTCTGGTTGACTTCCACTTCCATGTTATAGAACTTAACTTCCACGCCATAGAGCAGAGTATCTTCATTGGCAGTACCGGGGGCAATTTTATCCAGGGCATAAATCATTTCGATAATGCCGTCCAGAATCCGCTTGGGCAGCACCAGGCTCAGGTCGCCGGGGGTTGCGTTGAGGGTGGGCGTAATGAAGGCCTCCTCAATCCGGCTGGGAGTGGAGCGGCGTCCGGCAATGAGATCGCCGAACCGCTGAACAATGACACCGCCGCCCAGCATATTGCTCAGACGGGCAATGCTCTCACCGTAGCCGTTGGAATCCTTGAAAGGCTCGGAGAAGTGCTTGGCTACTAACAGGGCAAAGTTGGTGTTCTCCGTCTGCTTTTCCGGGTCTTCGTAGCTGTGGCCATTGACGGTGATAATGCCGTTGGTGTTCTCGTTAACTACGGCACCCTTGGGGTTCATGCAGAAGGTGCGCACCTTGTCCCCATATTTCTGGGTACGGTAGACAATCTTGCTTTCGTACAGCTCATCTGTCAGATGGGCAAATACCTCTGCAGGCAATTCCACCCGGACACCAATATCCACCCGGTTGGATTTCACCGGGATCTCCAGCTGCCGGCAAACGGTTTCCATCCACTTACTGCCGCTGCGTCCTACGGAAATCACGCACTCCCGGCAGGAATAGGTCTGGTTCTGGCAATGCACTTCGTAGCCGTCTTCCACTACCGACACAGACTGAACCGGCGTATCAAAGTAGAAGTCCACCTTGTCCTTCAGATAGCCGTACAGGTTTTCCAGCACGATATAGTTAATGTCCGTTCCCAAGTGCCGGACGGAAGCGTCCAGAAGGTGCAGGTCATTCTGAATGCACAGGGTCTTGAACCGGGAACCGGCTGTGGTGTACAGCTTGGTGCCTTCTCCGCCGTAGCGCATGTTGATTTCATCCACATACTTCATCAGATCCAGCGCCTGCTTTTTCCCGATATATTCGTAGAGGGTGCCGCCAAAGTCGTTGGTAAAATTGTATTTTCCGTCAGAGAAAGCGCCGGCACCGCCAAAGCCGCTCATGATGCTGCAGCTTTGGCAGCCAATGCAGCTTTTGATTTTCTCACCGTCAATGGGACAGTGGCGCTTGTCCAGGGCATGGCCTGCTTCAAAGACAGCCACTTTCAAAGAAGGCGCCTTCTGGGCCAGTTCGTATGCCGAGAAAATACCGCCAGGACCTGCGCCGATAATGATGACATCATACCTCATGTTCAAAACCTCCAAAAAAGAATAGCTGACCACGGTAAGAAATCGTAGTCAACTATTTACGGCAGTTGGTAGAAACGCTCAACCATATTATGAGCTTATAACAATATTCCATTTACCCGAACAAAGGTAACACAGCACAGAGAAAATGTCAAGAGAATCCCCATGGAAATCCAGGGTTTTCCTTGTTTTTTCATAAGAATGCAAAAATTCCATGGTGTTTTTTAGAAACCACGCCAGCGCCGTCCTTTCATTCCTTTCTTGAATCGGGTTGACCCTCGTCCTGTTTTGCGATAAAATGAACCTATCTGACAGCTGCCGGATGATCCGGCGCAATTTTGCAGGAGGAATCCATTATGAGCCTATATACCGTCATTTTCAGCCCCACCGGCACAACCAAAAAAGTTGCCGATACCTTGGCTTCTGCCATGGCAGAGCATCATACCGAAATCGATTTGGCTGACAACGACCGCAGTTTCTCCAAAACTGCATTTACGGACCAAGATTTATGTATTCTGGCAGTTCCTGTTTACGGCGGGCGTGTCCCCAGCACCGCCGCCGGCAGACTCAAGGAATTGTCCGGTAATCAGGCCAAGGCCGTCTTGGTGGCAGTCTATGGAAACCGGGCCTTTGAAGATGCGCTGGTAGAATTGCAGGATTTGGCGGAAGAGGCTGGCTTTTCCGTGGTTGCCGCAGTGGCAGCTGTTGCCGAGCACTCCATTGTGCGGGAAATTGCCCACAGCCGTCCGGACGAAGCAGATCTGCAAAGCTTGCGGGACATGGGCGAAACCATCAAGGCATCTCTAAACCGCTCTGCCGCCCCTGTACTCCCCGGGAATCGGCCCTACCGGGTCTATAATCC
>USHP01000233.1 GCA_900554625.1 uncultured Eubacteriales bacterium
CTACAATGCCCGCCTCAGCGCACTGCTTGACCAGATCTTCTCCCGGGTCAGAAATGGCAGGGCTGCCTGCGTCGGAGACCAGAGCGCAGGTTTCCCCGGCCAGAATCCGCTGCACAATTTGATCGCCCTTGAAGGCTTTGTTATGCTCGTAGTAGCTGACAAGGCTTTTTTTAATGCCCAAGTGGTTGAGCAGCTTCAGACTGACCCGGGTATCTTCCGCGGCAATAAAGTCGGCCTGTTCCAGGGTTTCCCGGCAGCGCTGGGAAATATCCCCCAGATTGCCGATGGGGGTGGGGACAAGGTATAACATTCCAGCCATGTTAGGATTCCTTCCTGTGATAGATTTCCTGATAAATTGGGGTGGGGGAGCCGTCGCTGTGATGCAGCGCCCATTCCTGCCAGATCAGGCCCGGCTTGGCGCCTTTGCGAAATTGCAGCAGTACCAGATTCACCGGCCCGCCTTCCCGGTGCCGCACCAGGCACAGCCGTTTGGCTTCCAGCCCCGCCAGGCTTCCCTGGGCGATCAGCTCCGCCAGCCGCTCCGGGCGGTGAACCAGGAAAAAGTCACCGCCGAATTTTATCGCCCAGGCAGCGGCCTGGAATAGCTCTGCAAGAGAGCAGCTGTCCTCCCGCCGGGCCAGGGGCAGCGTCTTGCTTGCGGGGCCGCCGGAAAAATAGGGAGGATTGGAGATGCAGCAGGAAAAACTTCCCGGAGAAAATGTTTCAGATACCGACCGCAGGTCGGCGCATATACTTTCCATACGGCACGACAGCTGGTTGCGGCGGATATTTTCCAGGGCGGCCTGGTGAGCCTTTGGGTCCAGTTCCACACCGCAGATGCTGCAAGACTCCCACCGGCTGCAAAGCAGCAGCCCCAGGGTGCCGCAGCCGGAACCCAGATCCAGTACCCGGGCGTTTTTGGGCAGCGCGGCAAAGTGGGCCAGCGCCATGGAATCGGTGCTTAAAGGGAAGGTTCCGGGGGCAAGTTCCAGAGTAAGTCCATTGGGAAGATTTTCCATGACACGTCGGCTCCTACATAAGATGCAGCCATTATACAATAAAAAATTGGCCTGCGCAAGAACTGCGCAGGCCAATTACAGGCGCAAAGATAAATTAGCCTTCCTCGATGGCTTCGGCGGGGCACTGCTCAGCGCAGGAACCGCAGGAAACGCAGACATCGGCATCGATAACGTACTTGCCGTCGCCTTCGGAAATAGCCTCAACAGGGCACTGCTCGGCGCAGGAGCCGCAGGAAACGCAAGCGTCAGTAATGATGTAAGCCATGGTATTACCTCCAATATTCTTGTATGTTTGACGTTAATAGGTAACGCACCTCCATTGTAGCATGGATTTTAGAAAATGCAATTCCTTTTTCAAAATTTACTGAATAAATTTTTCCCGGCTTGGCGATGCTTTTTCGGAAAAAGGAAGAACTTTCAAAGTTGCCTTCTGCTAATCTAGGAGGGATACATTGCGTTACCATATGTTGACGGCCGACCTGATTCAAAGTGCAGCCAGGAAGGCCAGAAGCTTGGGCCACAGCTATGTTGGTTCGGAGCATTTGCTGCTGGTGATGTGCCGGGAGCCGGGTGGAATGGGACTGGTGCTGCGGCAGCTGGGGGTTGACCCGGAGCTGACGGAAGCCATGGCCCAGCTGCTCTACGGTGCGGGAACACCGGATCTGCCGCTGCCCCAGGGCCTGACCCAGGAGGCACGTAAAATTCTCCGGTGTGCCGCCCGGGAAGCCCGGCAGCAAAGCAGCCGGGAAATCCAGCCCCATCATCTGCTGCTGGCTCTGGCCCGGCAGGAACATTCGGCAGCAGGGGAACTGCTGCGGGCAAACGGTGTCAGCGCCGATGTGCTGTTTACCTATACGGTGGACTATTTGCGTTGGGAGCAGAATGCTCTCGGGAAAGGAAAAAAGGAGGCGGTCACAATGCGGCTGTTGGAACAGTTCAGCGAGGATTTGATTGCAAAAGCATCGACCATGGAGCCTGTGATTGGACGGGAAAAGGAAATCGATATGGTCATCGGCATTCTGTGCCGAAAGAACAAGAATAACCCGGCTCTGGTTGGAGAACCGGGAGTGGGTAAAACTGCCATTGCCGAGGGGCTTGCCCAGCGGATGGCCATGGGCAACGTGCCGCCCCAGCTGAAGGACAAACGGCTGGTGAGCCTGAACATGGCCAGCCTGGTGGCGGGCACCAAATACCGGGGCGAATTTGAGGAGCGGCTGCGGGATGTGCTGTCGGAAATTCGCCGCAACGGCGATGTGATTTTGTTCGTGGATGAAATGCATACCATTGTGGGTGCCGGCGCGGCGGAAGGGGCCATTGATGCGGCAAATATCTTCAAGCCCGCCCTGGGCCGTGGGGAACTGCAAATGCTGGGAGCCACCACTCGGGAAGAGTACCGTAAATATATTGAAAAGGATGCCGCCCTGGAACGGCGTTTTCGTCCTGTGGCGGTGGAAGAGCCGGGGGAAGATACCACCCTGGCTATTTTGCGGGCGCTGAAGCCGGGCCTGGAACGGCACCACCACCTTCGCATTACCGAAGATGCGCTGAAAGAGGCGGTGCGGCTGTCGGTGCGGTATCTTCCGGACCTGTACCTGCCGGATAAGGCCATTGACCTGCTGGATGAGGGTGCGGCCCGGGCCAGAATGGAAGAAATGCAAAGCAGTCGGGGCGGCGCTGCCCGGAAAGAGCTGGAACAGGAATTGCAGGGGGCCGTCCGGGAGCGGAAGTTTGAAAAAGCGGCAGAACTCCGGGACAAAATGCAGCACCTGTCCAAACCCAGCGAAAGCCGCCGCAGCCGCAGCGTTTCCGGGGCGGATATCGCCTGGGTGGTGTCTGCCAGAACCGGCATTCCCGTGGGACGGCTGACCTCGGGAGAACGGGAACGGCTGCTGAATCTGGAAGGGCTGCTGTGCGCCAAAGTGGTGGGCCAGGAAAAGGCGGTCAGCGCTGTGGCGGAGGCGGTGCGCCGGGGCTATTCCGGCATCCGGGATGCGGGACGGCCCATTGCCTGCCTGCTGTTTACCGGCCCCACCGGCGTGGGAAAGACGGAACTTTGCCGGGCTTTGGCGGAGGAAGTTTACGGCAGCAAGGATGCGGTAATCCGGCTGGATATGACGGAATATATGGAGAAACAGTCGGTTTCCCGGCTCATTGGTGCGCCTCCGGGATATGTGGGATATGAAGAAGGGGGAAAACTGACGGAAGCGGTGCGCCGCCGCCCCTACTGCCTGGTTTTGCTGGATGAATTGGAGAAGGCCCACCCGGATGTGCTGGGGATTCTGCTGCAGATCATGGAAGAAGGCGTGCTGACAGACTCCACCGGACGGCAGGTCAGCTTCAAAAATGCCATCGTGGTGATGACCTCCAATGTGGGCGGACAGCTCCGGGGAGAGGGGCTGGGCTTCTGCGCCGTGGGCCGGGAAGCGGAAGTGGGCGAGGCTCTGCGCCAGGCCTTTTCACCGGAGTTTTTGGGCAGACTGGATCAGACGGTGCATTTTTCCGCCCTGGGCCAGGGCGCCATGGAGGCCATTGCCTGGAAATATCTGCGCCAGCTCCAGCAG
>USHP01000234.1 GCA_900554625.1 uncultured Eubacteriales bacterium
AAATCGGTCATTTTTACCATTTGGAACAGAATGGAGTTATTTATTCAGAGATTCCCAAGAAATACTTGCTGGCGGCCCTGTATAACGCTCCTGGTACCATCAGCAATTACTATTCCTCCCTGGTACAGCACGATATGTACGGGGATGGCAAACGAGGGAGGGGTTAAATGCAGGAAGAAGTGACCGGAAAGACCGTCGCATTGATCGTTGACGGAGCCAAAATGAGCGAGCAGGTGTTTGAAAAGGCGGTCAAGAAGTTTCTGGAGGAAGTCCAGAAAAGCAGACAGCCGAAGATATACCAGGGAAAGCAGACGCTCAAGCAGCTCGCCGGGCAGAACGCCGGGCTTTCCAATATCGAGATCAGCGACAAGAACATCAGGGCCTTTACCAGCGTGGCAAAGAAATACCATGTGGATTTTGCCTTGAAGAAGGACACCGCCGCCGAACAGCCCCGCTACTTGGTATTTTTCAAGAGCCGGGACGCGGACGCGATCACGGCGGCCTTCCAGGAGTTCGCAAGCAGGCGGATGGGCCGGGAAGAACAATCTTCCATCCGGGAGCGTCTGGCCCAGGCGAAGGAACAGGCGGAGAAGAAGCCGGAGCACCGTACCGTTGACCGGGAGAAGGTAAAGGTCAAAGATCGGAGCGTGCAGAGATGAACGTGAAGAAATTACTTTTGACCAATCTCCCGTATCTCCTGTTCGTGTATCCCTTTGACAAGGTATCCCAGGCCTTCCGGCTTGCCCCCGGCGCGGACCTCTCCGGCAAGCTCTTATCCATCGGGGACGGTTTCGCCGCCGCTTTTTCCGGGATGGGGTTAAGCCTCCATCCCACGGACCTTCTGATCGGCATAGCCGGGGCGGTGATCCTGCGGCTGGCAGTCTGCATGAAGGGCAAGAACGCGAAGAAGTACCGTCATGGCATGGAGTACGGTTCTGCCCGCTGGGGTACGGCGGCGGATATCGCCCCCTACATGGATAAGGATTTTTTCAACAACATCCCCATGACCCAGACGGAGCGGATCACCATGTCGAGCCGCCCCAAGGAGCCCAAGTACGCAAGAAATAAAAATATCCTGGTCTGCGGCGGTTCCGGCTCAGGCAAAACAAGGTTCTTTGTCAAGCCCAACCTGCTCCAGTGCCATTCCTCCTATGTGGTCACTGACCCGAAAGGCACCATCCTGGTGGAATGCGGCAGGCTGCTCCAGCGCGGCGCGCCCAAGCGGGACAAGCATGGAAAGCCTTTGCGGGACGCCCAAGGGAAGATGATTTATGAACCGTACCGCATCAAGGTTCTCAACACCATCAACTTCAGCAAGTCCATGCATTACAACCCTTTTGCCTATATCCATTCGGAAAAGGACATTCTGAAGCTGGTGAATTGCCTGATTTCCAACACAAAGGGCGCGCGCCCAGATAGGGCGTAATAAGAAGTAGAATCAGGCACTACCCACGAAGATAACAGTGGAAACGACCCGCCTAACCGATAGACGAAAGTTGATGCGGGACCATAGCATGGCGGGAATGCTATAGTAATCTAAATCACACATCGGCGGCATGTACGACACCACCGGCAACAGGGGTTCTTCCTCTATGTACCCGGCTGCGCCGAGTACGTCGGAATAATCCTCCGTGGCGCAGCCTTTGATATACACCTGGCATTTCTGCTTGGTGCCATCAGTAGTAATATAAATTCGGTCAACAATCGAATGAACCAAAGTAAACAGAGCTTCAGGCTGTGCGTCCTTTGCAAACTCCTCAAAGGATAGCAGCCTTTTTTTCATGCCATTCAGTTCATGGATGAGATACTGATTTTCAGATTGTGTATCTTCCATTCGGCGCAGGGCAGCTTCGCGCTTTGCCAGCTCGTCCGTCAATTCCTTTATATCATCCTGGATAAAGCGTTTAAGGGCGTCATCTGCTTCACGCAGATTTCGTACCTGTGCGGCAATATCCGCATTTAAGCGTTCAATAGCCTTTTTGGTTTCCTGGTACTCTTTCTCGCTTTGGTCGGTACGGATCATGCTGGCAACCCTGTTCTCCAAAAGCTGCCGGTAATAGTCGGAATGTTCTTCTTGCAGGCTGGAGAGTGAGTGGATAACAAATTCATCCAGCGTTACACCCTCAACCCCTTTGAAGGTACACTCTTTTGCCCTCACCCCAGGGCAGGCATACTTGAAGCGGGGCTTGCCATTCGTCCAGCGATTGGATTCTGGCAGTACACGCAGCCGTTTTCCGCAAATAGGGCAATACATTAAGCCGGACAACAAAGCATTGGTTTTTCTATGGGGCCGGTTATACTTTTCTGCAATCTCATCCAGCATATTTTGTGTTTCCACCCATTTCCGGGAGCTGATAAATCCCTCATGGCGGCCCACGGAAACAATCCATTCACTAATGGGTTTCCTGGTAAGAAGCTGTGAGAACTTGGGATTGAAAAAGGTGGAATCCTCATCCTCAACTTTCATCTGGTCGGTCTTGTTATAAGCTGTAAGTCCATGCTGACCATCAAAGTCGGACGGTTCGCCAAACAGGTTTCCGTCATGCTCCAGAAAATAGTTGTAGGAATATTCATCTGCCACGCAGTAGATTGGATTCCGCAGAATCAGCCGGATGGTGGATGTGGTAAACTTCGCGCCATGCTTCGTTTCATATTTCTCACTGATGATATTTGCCGTCTGCAAGAGAGAACGTGTCTCCCAGAAGGTGCCGTAGATTTCCAGCACAATCTCCTTTTCTTCCTGCACAGGGACAAGAAAACTAATGGCACTTTTATTTTTTCCACTTCCCGTTGTCACACGTTGGGAAGAAAAGCCGGTCGGTGTTTTGCCACCCAGCCAGCGCCCATCTTTCGCCAGCTCCATCAAGTTATCCTGGATACGTTCCGTGAGAATATCGCGTTCAAATTCTGCGATAATGGCCAGCACCTGGATGATGATTTTGGATGTGCTGATCCGCGTATTGATATTGTTGGAGCAGACCAAAAGTGTCACATCATGGCGCTCGAAATATTCCAGCAGCCGCATGAGATCGGAAGTTTTCCGGCTGATTCGGTCTAATTTGTAGCAGGCCACAGCCTTGATTTTCCCCATTTCAATGTCCCGGAGCAGCCTTTGAAAATCCGGGCGGTCGGAATAGTAGCCACTCAAGCCCTTGTCCTCATATCGGGCAAATTCGTAATCTTCCGGCAGGGAAAGCTGGTTGACCGCATAGTCGGCGCTTTGCTTAAACTGAACTCCAATGCTGTCCCCCTTATTCGTAATACGGGACTTTCTCGCATATATGGCCACCAATCTATCATCGATTCCCGTCTGGATTCTTGCCTTGCGTTTCATAATCAAATATCCTCCTTTCCAGGGCGATGAATAAACCACCCTTTCTCCATTATTATAGGAACGTCCTCATTTTTGCTCAAAGGTGCGATGATCCTCTTTCAATGTGGAAAGCAACGCTTTTAATTCTTCCGCGTTCAAATCCCGCAATTCACGGGTTAAAAACTCGGCGCGTTTTTCAGCGAACTGGCGCAGGGATTGCTCGCTGTCTTTCCCGGTATGAAATACGATCTCCATGTGCTGTAC
>USHP01000235.1 GCA_900554625.1 uncultured Eubacteriales bacterium
TGCCGAGGGCTGCCGCTACACCCGAAACCGGAAAAAATACTTGCTGCGGATTGCAGGCCTGGCGGCGGTGTGCCAGACGGTGTATTTTTTTGCCATGGGGTCACTGTATCAGTGCATTCTGGTGACCTTCAGCATGGGAATCGCTTTGATTTATGCCCTGGATTATACCGAAAAACGGAAGAAATGGGCGGTAGGGCTCGCCGCCTTGGCGGCAGCGTTTTTTGTGTGCAGCATCCTGCCGGACTTGCTCAGCGGCACGGATTTTGGAGTTGACTACGGCATCTGGGGCGTACTGCTTCCGGTGCTGATCTATTTTGCCCGGAGCAAGTGGGAGAAACTGGGGATGCTGACCCTGGGGCTGGTTATGCTGGGATTTTCCTATGGGTGGGCACAATGGTTTGCCCTGGCGACAGTGCCGCTGCTGATGCTGTATAACGGCCAGCGGGGAAAGCACGCTATGGGCATGGTGTTCTACCTGTATTACCCGGCCCATCTGGTGGTGATTTATCTGCTGGGTCTTATGCTGTATGCTTAATCGAAGGGGAAACCCAGATATCCCGGCGCCTGGGCCGAAGGCTTCAAAGGCAGGAATATGGCCAGCATGGTGTCGTTCCCCGGGGTGCGGAAGGTTCCTTCGGTGCAGCCCAGTGCTTTGACGATTCCTCCAGCGGCCTGTGGATTACCCAAAAGCTCCAGCCCGTGCAGGACCGTCCCTTCCTGGGCGGCAGCCAGCAGAAAATCTTCTCCGGCATAGAACTTGGCAAAACTTGCAAGATATGCGATATTTTCCCCATCCTGCACCACCCCGTCTTCCGGCAGATACTGCCGCCGAAGGCGGGTGTATTCGTCTGCCCCGATCATACGCAGGGGCGCAGGTTCCTTGGCGGCGGGCACAGACAATTTCGTGCAGTAGCAGCAGTCCCGATAGCCCATGCTGCCATACATCTGCCGCAGACCTTCACTGGCGGGGGACAGCAGAATGCCTGCATAACCCCGGGCTTTCAGCAACTCTTTGGTGTGGGTCATCAGAGTGCGGCACTGCCCCCGGCCCCGGAAGTCCGGGTGGGTGGCAACGGCGTAGAGATAGGCCAGCTTCTGGCCCTGGTATTGGGTGTCCAGCCAGTACAGCGCTGCGGTGACCTGGTCACCTTCCATCAGCATCTGGCACCGGGCCGGGCTGTAGGCAGTGGAAAAGAAAGCGTCGATGGCGTCCTCCGGGTCGCCGAAGGAACGCTGCCAGAGGGATTTGAGCTGATCAATGATCATAGGAGATCTCCTCGTGGAGGTAGGCCCAGGATTTTTCTACCATATGGTCGGGATTGTAGGAGAGCTTGGCCTTGCGCAGACCCTCCAGACCCATATCATCCTCCCGGTCCAGGAATTTTACCTCTGGGTACTTCTGGCGCAGATACCGGGCAAATTCGCTGTTGACGGCATTGTAAGCGCCCTCCACATCTTCCCGAGCCTTTTCAAAGTGGATATCAAAGGTGTCCGGAGCCAGACGGGAGCCCATGGTCACCGCCAGGATTTTTTCTCCCTCCATCAGCATCAGCCCCTCCATCTGAAGGTCTGCGTAGCATCGGAAGGCTCGGGACAGGGCGATGGTTTCCAGCATATAGTTGCCGTTGGGGTCTTCCTGAATCCGGTGGGTGTACCAGTCTTCCACCATGCACTGGGCCTGGGGGATGTTCTCCGGGGTCAGGGGGACAACGGTATAGTCCGGATGCTCTGCCCGGAAGCGGTTGAAGTGGTTGCGTTTTTTCTGGAATTTCCGGCCCCGCAGATCTGCCAGATCATCCACGGCGTAGACATAGTCAAAGCCGTCCCGGTCAACCCGGCGGAAGAAACGGCCGGGGAACCAGCTGTTCAGCTCTTCCCAGTCTGATGGCAGCATGTTGGTGATACGGCAGGGAATGCCCCGCTGCTGAGCGTCCTCCAGAATCAGGGAAATCACCGCCCGACGGTCACCATTGCCAATGGGATAAGGGTAGACACTGCGGCCGTAGAAATGGGAGAAAAAGGCGGCACAGCCATGGACGAAGGCCACCTTCTGATGGCCCCAAAGGACCAGGTTGGCAAAAGAATACTCACAGCCCCGGGTGGGAACGCTGAATAAAATGGATTCATATTGTTCTTTCTGGTTTACTTGCAGTCGCTTAAAATCGATCATAATTTCACTCCTTCAACAAGGCATCATACCATAGTTTGTCCATAAAAACAAGCCGGGAACCCCTTTGGGTTCCCGGCAAAAAAACGTTATCAGCCAAACAGGACAGTGTCCAGATGGCGCTTTTTCATGGCGTAGTACAGAAGGCTTCCCAGAACCAGCAGCACCGCCGCTTCTCCCAGGGCCACATACAGCGCATTGATCCAGAAGCCGCCGCCGATGTACACCGACAGCTCCCAGCCCACCAGAATGGCATTGCTCAATGCGGGCATCAGCATACCCAGCAGGGGATAGCCTTTGATGGTTACCTTCCGGGTCAGCCACATGATTTCCGCTGCTGCAAAGGTGGCGGCGGAGCCGATGACAAAATCCAGCGGCAGAGCGGCAGCGTAGGTGATGTTGAATACCAGGCAGCCCAGGGTCAGGCCGGGAATGGCGGCGGGGGTGAAGAAGGCCAGCACGCACAGAGCCTCCGACATACGCATCTGGATCATCCAGGTGGCGCTGCCGGGCACCAGCAGATTCTGCATATGGGTCAGCACGGCGTACAATGCAGCGATGATGGCGGCTTGGGTCAGGAATCGAACTTGTTTGGTCATTTGGCATTGCTCCTTTGAAAATAGCGCAGCTGTGACCAGAACAACAAAAAAATGAGCGCAAAGCGCCCATCTGAAATTCCCTAGTTTTGTTTACCGACAGGATGGTCACGAACTGTCCTATGAAATTAGATGTATTATACTTCTGTTTTTTCCAAATGTCAAACAAAAACTTCCGGCTCCTGAACAAACAGGAGCCGGAAGGGAAAATTAAGCCAGATAAATTGCCTTGCAGGCCAGCATGGTTTCGTAGCAGTCCAGCTTGGAAACCAGTTCGATGGGAGCGTGCATGCTCAGCACCGGCACACCGGCGTCCACGGTGACGATGTTCCGGTTGGCCATGTAAGCGGCCACGGTGCCGCCGCCGCCCTGGTCAACCTTGCCCAAAGTGGCAATCTGCCAGATGACACCGGCGTTGTTCAGTGTGGTGCGCACATGGCCCATAGCCTCGGCGGAAGCGTCGGAAGCGCCGCCCTTACCCCGGGAACCGGTGTATTTGCAGATGGCAACACCGTAGTTGAGCAGGGAGTTGTTGCGCTTGTCGCTGACCTCGGGGAAGTTGGGGTCGAAGGCGTTGGACACGTCGGCGGACAGGCAGAAGGAGTTGGCGAAGCAGTCGGAAAGCTTCACGCCCTGGGCATCGCACAGGCCGCCCACGAAGTGCTCAAAGAACTGGCTCTGCATTCCGGAAATGCCCACGGAGCCAATCTCTTCCTTGTCAGCCAGGATGCACACGGCAGTCTTGGTGGGATTCTCAACAGCAAACAGGGCGTCCAGCTC
>USHP01000236.1 GCA_900554625.1 uncultured Eubacteriales bacterium
CCGTCGACCTCCAGCGTGACAGGCTGGCGTGCTAACCGACTGCACCACCGGGCCATATGAAATTCGGAACGTTGGAAATTATAACATAAGCTTCGACGTTTGTAAAGAGCAAAATACAAAATTTTTAAAAGCTTATCGACATTGTACGCTATCCGTGGTATAATATGGGGGCTGTCTTCAGCACCCTGCCCAATATTGACCTGGGGCAGGGAAACATCACTATGAGGAGAAAATGTTATGAAACGAATGAACAAAGCACTGTCTGTCCTTGTCTGCCTGGTACTGCTTTTCGCCCTGTGCCTGACCGGATGCGGCAGCACTGCCGCCCCTGAAACCACGGCTGCGGAAACCGCCCCGGCGGAAACCACCGCCGCTGCCCAGGCAGATTCTACCGAAGATGCCCAGGAGTCCAACGTACTGGGAGAAGGCAACACCGTTTTCACCCTTACCGTAACCGATCTGGATGGCAAGGAGACCAGCTTTGAAATCCACACCGACAAGAAAACCGTGGGCGAAGCTCTGCTGGAGCTGGAGCTAATTGCCGGTGAAGAAGGACAGTACGGCCTGTACGTCACCACCGTCAACGGCATCACCCTGGACTGGGACAAGGATGGTAAGTACTGGGCCTTCTACATTGATGGCGAGTATGCCACCAGCAGCCTGGATCTGACCGAAATCACCCCGGGCGCTTCCTACAGCCTGAAAGTAGAATAACCCTAAAAGCAGCCACCGCCGGCAATGAACTGCCGGCGGTGGTATTTTAATATTCAATTCCCTTCCGGGCAGGGATTCCCTGGTCGAAGGGGTGCTTGATTTTCTTCATTTCCGTGACGTAATCCGCAAGTTCCAGAAGGCTCTGGGGCGGATTACGCCCGGTAAGAACCACTTCCAACTGCTCAGGCTTACTTTTCAGGAAGGATACCACTTCCTCCAGCGGCACCACTCCATGATTGCAGGCCGAAATCATTTCGTCCAGCACCAGTAGGTCTGCATTCCGGGCTTCTTCCACCACCTGGCGAAACAGGGCAGTATAGTCCCGGGTGGCCTGCTCCTGCTGCTCCCGGCTCATCCGGAAGAAGAAACCGGGCACCGTTTTGCAGTGCATCACCCGAACCCCCTCCAAGGCTTTCAGAGGCTCAATTTCCGAAGAAGAACCATCCTTGAAGAATTGGGTAAACACCACATGTTTTCCCGCTCCCGAGGCTCTGAGGGTCAGTCCCAGGGCTGCTGTGGTTTTCCCCTTGCCGTCGCCGCAGCAAATGTGAATTCTGCCTGCCATGGTTATTCCTCCCGGTTCAGAATCCGATAGATTTTCTCCATATCCAGCCCCCCCCGCAGGCTCTGGGCCAGCAGGTCATACTGCCGCTCCTTGTATGCCGCCGGGTCGAAGGATTCCAGCGCTCCCATCTGTACGCCCTTTTTCCGGCAGAGGGCTTCCAGAATTCCCTGGGCAATGCCGGGAGCGTCAAAAATGCCGTGGACATAGCTGCCGTAAACGCTGCCTCTGCCTACCAAGGGAGCCTGGGGCTGGCTGCTGCGGCCCATGTGGATTTCGTAGCCCACATAGCTGCGCCCGTTCAGGCATTCCAGCATTCCGGGAACGCCATTCAGAATACCCTCGGTCTGGGTCTGCACCTTCTGCCCCTGGAAACAGGTTTCCATATCCAGCAGGCCCATACCGGCAATTTCCGTCACATCCGCCGCTTCCACCTGCTGGGGATCAGAAATGCGATTTCCCAGCATCTGGTAACCACCGCAGATGCCAAAAACCAAGGTTCCCGCGGCTGCCGCTTTGTGGATTGCCGCTTCCAGGCCGCTTTGCCGCAGCCATTTCAGGTCGGCAATGGTGCTTTTGGTACCGGGAATCAAAATCATATCCGCTCCGAACAGCTCCGCCGGAGACTGGACATAGCGCACCGACACATTCTCATAGCGCTCAAAAGGCGCAACATCCGTGAAGTTGGAAATCCGGGGCAGACGAATGACCGCAATATCCACCAGTTTCCGCTCCGCATCCCGGTCGAAACGCTGAGACAGGCTGTCCTCGTCATCAATATCCACATGCACATAGGGTACCACACCCACCACCGGAACGCCGCAAAGGCTTTCCAGGGTTTTCAGGCCCGGCTCCAGAATGGTTTTGTCCCCCCGGAATTTGTTGACCACGGTGCCCTTGATTCGCGCCCGTTCCTCCGGCTCCAGCAGGGCCACGGTGCCGTACAGTTGGGCAAACACACCGCCCCGGTCAATGTCACCCACCAGCAGCACAGGAGCATCCACCATCTTGGCAAGGCCCATATTCACCAGGTCTTCCTGCTTCAGGTTGATTTCCGCCGGACTGCCGGCACCTTCGATGACGATAATATCATATTCTTCATCCAGGGAGCGGTATGCCTCCATGACGGCAGGCAGGAATTCCCGCTTGCGGCGGTAGTACTCCATGGCCTTCATGTTTCCCTGAACCTGGCCGTTGACAATCACCTGGCTGCCTACGTCGGTGGTGGGCTTGAGCAGAATGGGGTTCATCCGCACATCCGGGACAATGCCCGCCGCTTCCGCCTGCACCACCTGGGCCCGGCCCATCTCTCCGCCGTCTGCGGTGATGAAGGAATTCAGGGCCATATTCTGGCTCTTGAAGGGGGCTACCCGGTAGCCGTCCTGTTTGAAAATCCGGCACAGTCCGGCGCAGAGCAGACTTTTGCCTGCGTTGGACATGGTGCCCTGAATCATAATGTTTTTTGCCATGACGGCTCCTTTCCCAGCAACTCATACATGGTGCCCATCAGCACCTCATTTTCCTCCCGTCCCCGCACGGCAATCCGGTACCAACCGGGGCCAAGGCCGGGATAGTTGTCGCAGTTGCGGATGGCGATTTGCTTCTCTTTCAGTCGGATTTGCAGATCCTCCGGCCCCTGAAACAGCAGATAGTTGGCTTCCGAATCGCAGACCCAAAAGCTCAGCTGCTCCAGTTTCTCCTTGAGCCAAGGCCGTTCCCGGGCAATCAGCTCCCGGGTCCTGCGGATAAACTCCCGCTCTTGCAGCGCCGCCACTCCGGCTGCCTGGGCCACGGTGGACACATTCCAGGGCTGTACGGTTTTCGCCATCCGCCCCAGAAGTTCTGCATCGGCACTGAGGCAGTAACCCAGCCGGATACCCGCCATGCCGTAGCTTTTGGTGAAGGCTTTCAGGATAAATACATTGGGATATTCTTCCAGTCTGGACTTCAGGCTCTCTTCCCGGTCGGAAAGGTCTGAAAAGCATTCATCCACAAACAGCCGGATTCCCTTTTCCCGGCAAATGTTCAAAATTTGCTCCATCCGGTTTTCTGCAATGGTTTTGCCGGTGGGATTGTTGGGATTGCACAGGAACACCACTTCCGGCTCTGCCTGCTCCAGAAAGTTCAGGAAACCGCCGTCCAGGCAAAACCCATTTTCTTTGGAAAGGCTGTAACGGAACACCTGGCATCCGGTTCGATTCAGGGCCAGGGAATACTCTGAGAAGGTGGGCGCCAGCTCTACTGCC
>USHP01000237.1 GCA_900554625.1 uncultured Eubacteriales bacterium
CCCCCAGCACCTGACTTCCCAGGGAAAGGCCCCAAACCCCGCCGGTATTTCCGTCATAGATCCCCACCGCAATGGTCACGCAGCCCAGCAGCAAAAAAGTGATGGGAATCCCCAGAAACCGAACAAATACCCTGCCCGGAATCTTTCCCCAGACCGTGGTCAGAATTCCCATAACCAGCAGCGTGCCCAGGCCCGGGGCCAGGCCGCCGCACAGCAGGCACACTGCCCCGGCGCTGATGCTCAGCACCGTCTTGGCCACCGGGTCTACCTGCCGCAGCCGGGAAAGATATGCGTATCGATCCGTACCCATGGTAACTGTTATCCTTCTTTCTTGTTTTTGCCCATCATGTAGCCGATGCAGTAGAACACGATGCCGGAACCGATGGCCGCCTGCAGAGCAAACAGCAGCGATTCAATCTCTCCGCTGGCCGGTTCCAGAATAGGGGAGAAAATCGGTTCATAATCCGGTGCCAGTTCCATAATGACGCCTTCGGCTTCTCCGTCGGCGCCGCCGAACTCTGCACCCTGGCAAACCACCAGAGGAATCACAGCCAGCAAAATGACCAATCCGATTAAAATAAGGTTTTTCTGCCACAATTTCATAACCTGCACCCTCCTTACACCACAGCCAGTTCTTTCAGTTCGCTTTTGCTGTACTTTTCCAGAATGTTGAAAATCACCACAGTCAGCAGTCCTTCCGCAATGGCCAGAGGCACCTGGGTCAGGGCGAATACCGCCAGGAATTTCCCAAATCCGCCGTAGACAACACCCAGCTGAATGGAGGTGACCACATAGGTTGCCAGATCACCCAGGGCTGCCGCAAAGAATACGGATACCGCGGTGGACACGTTGGTCTTTTTCAGTCCCCGGAAAACCAGCCAGGACACAATGGGTCCGGCAATGGCCATGGAGAAGGTATTGGCGCCCAGGGTGGTGATGCCTCCGTGGGCCAGCAGCAGAGCCTGGAATACCAGCACAATCAGTCCCAGCACCGAGGTGATTCCCGGTCCAAAGAGGATCGCCGCCAGGCCCACACCGGTGGGATGGCTACAGGAGCCGGTAACCGAAGGAATCTTCAGCGCCGACAGCACAAAGGCAAAGGCGCCGCACATGGCAAGCAAAATCTTAACCTTCGGTGTGGCATGAATCCGTTTTTGGATGTTGAGAAAGCCATAGATAATGAAGGGTGCGCACACCACTCCCCAGGCAATGCTCCATCCGGCAGGCAGCATTCCTTCTCCAATGTGCATGGCATGTGTCCGCAAAGGCAGCAGACAGGCCAGCGCCATCAGAAAATACACATTTGTCAGCGATCGTTTCATTTTTTCTTCCGTCCTTTTGATAAAATCTATAAATTGTCTGCTGTTTTTTAGCGGACAACTTATGACGCTGCCATGACGGCAGCCGCCGGACCTGGGACAGGGCAAATCAAAACGGCTGCAGCAACCTTGTTACAGATTGCCACAGCCGTTTTTCCGTGCAAACACACCCTGTTACCAAAGGGTATCAATAACCACATAAGCAGGTCTTCTGACTTGCGCCTCCAGGGTATCTGTGCAGCCTTCTCAGGGAAATCCCCAATGACCGACTTTCGTCACGCACAGCACCTCCGCGCATACAGCGGCGGGTACCGTTCCGGATTCTAACCGGATTCCCTATTCTCCGATGTGTCCAAACAAGCGCATCGGCACTTACATGTTTTATAAAGTTGCCTGTATTGTATCATATCCGCTGCAAAGAATCAAGGTGCATGCCAAGCTTTTTCCTTTCGTGCAGCAAAAATGGTTTCTTGCTCACAAGGATTCTCGCCGCAGGATGGTATAACCCAGCTTAATTCTCCGCAGCGGCTGTTCTTCTCTTTTTCCTTCCATCATTTGCAAGAGGATGGATGCCGCGTCCTCCCCGCACTGCTCATGGTAAAGCCGTGCCGTAGTCAGTGTCGGAGTGGTAAACTGGTCGGTCCAATCATCATCCACACCGCAGATGCTTACATCCTCCGGCAGATTCTTTCCAGCTTCTTTCAGGGCTTTCATTACACCATGGGCCAGTTTGTCCGTAGCGCAGAGGATACCGTCGGTGTCCGGATACTGCGAAAGGATTTGCCGGGCGCACTGATAACCGCTTTCCACCTCATAATCCTGCGCCATCAGGTGTACCCCATCCAAGCCGGCCTGTCGCAGCGCATCAAAGACCGCCTTCCGTCGGGCAAGTCCCGTAGCTGCATCCCTCTCGTCCACGCCAACATACACAATCTTTCTGCGTCCTCTGGCAATCATTGTCTCCGTCAGTGCCTGCATGGCGCCGTAATCATCGTGGTGCACACAGCAAAAATCTGCAAAATTCTGTCCGGTAATCACCAACGGGACCCGGCAGGATTGGAAGGCATCCTTTTTCATGGGAGTCATGGTGGTTCCCATAATGATAATGCCGGAAACCCGATTGTCCTGCATCAGATTGAGGAAATGCAGTTCCTTCTCGTCCTGCCCGTCGGTGGTGCCCAGCAGCAGAGAATATCCATTGGCTGCCATAACCGAATTGATTCCCGCCACCACGTTGCTGACGGAATTGGAATTGATTTTGGGCACAATCACGCCCACCTGCCTCAGCGCACCGGTGCGCAGAGTCTGGGCCGCCTGGTTGGGGCGATAGCCGGTCTGGGCAATGGCATCGCGAATCCGCTGGGATTTTTCCTCACTCAGGGAGCCGCCGTTCAGGTACCGGCTGACCGCAGAGGGGGAAACGTCCGCCATTTGCGCAATGTCTTTTAAGGTAATCATGGTTTACTCCTTTTCCTGGGGGTAGCGCAGCATCAGCCAGCGGAATTCGTAGGGCTTCATGGCAACCGCTTCGGCCGTCAGCTTCTCGCCGGTGAGCAGGTCCGTGTAGGTTTCCCCTTCTTCCAGGTAAGCCGTTTGGGGCGCTCTTCCAAAGTTGAACAGGGCCAGCAGCTTTTCCCCCTGGTAATACCGGCCGATGGCCAGAATGTGATGGTTTTTCGGCTCCAGTGTCCATACATCCGCATCGGCATGGAAGGGCTTTTCCTCTTTGCGGATGGCCTCCAGCCGAAGAAGAGCGGTGTACAGCGGATTGGTGCTGCGCTTTTCCGCTGCTGCCCAGTCGAAGTTTCCTCTGTGCAGGTAGCGGCTGTCGTCGCGCTTGATGGGATCGTCATGGTAGCTGTAATCGTTCAGCTGCCCCAGCTCGTCACCGCTGTAGAGAATGGGCAGTCCGCTCTGGGTCAGCAGGAAGGCGTGGAGCATGATGTTCAGATTCAGGCTTTGCTCAGACCCGGATTCCATACCGCACAGAGAAGCGGTGGTGCCGCAGTGCCGGGCGTCTCCCAGCCGGGGATCGTCGTTGTACAGCTCGCCTCTGGCTTCGCTGCCAAAGCATTTGCCCTGGAAGTAATCGCTGAGGAATTTTTTGTGGGCAACTTCTTTCACGCCGAACTGGCGCAGGTAGTCATAGTCCAGTCCCCAGCCGATATCATCGTGGCAGCGCAGGT
>USHP01000238.1 GCA_900554625.1 uncultured Eubacteriales bacterium
CCTCAATACAGATATCTGGGTTTTCCTCAAAAAACTTTTTAGCGTTTTCCCTGCCCTGACCAAGCCTATTGCCGTTGTAGCTGTACCATGCGCCGCCCTTTTGCACAATATCAAGCTCTGCGGCAAGGTCAAGCACATCACCTACGTGGCTTATACCCTTACCGTACATAATATCAAACTCCGCAAGTCTGAAAGGAGGTGCAACCTTATTCTTGACCACCTTTACTCGGGTCTTGTTGCCGATGACGTTGCCGCCTTCCTTGATGGATTCCACACGGCGCACATCCAGACGGACGGAGGCGTAGAATTTCAGCGCATTGCCGCCGGTTGTAGTTTCGGGGTTACCATACATAACGCCGATTTTCATACGCAGCTGGTTGATAAAAATTACCACACAGTTGGTTTTGGCAATGGTGCCGGCCAGCTTCCGCAGGGCCTGGGACATAAGCCGTGCCTGCAAGCCCACAAAAGTGTCGCCCATTTCACCCTCGATTTCCTGTTTGGGAACCAGAGCGGCAACGGAGTCCACAACCACCGCATCCACCGCGCCGGAGCGTACCAGCGCATCGGTGATTTCCAGTGCCTGCTCACCGGTATCCGGCTGGGATACCAGCAGGTTGTCTGTATCCACACCCAGAGCGGATGCATACACCGGGTCCAGGGCATGCTCCGCATCCACGAAGGCCACTTCTCCGCCCCGCTTCTGGGCTTCTGCCAGAATGTGCAGAGCCAGAGTGGTCTTACCGGAAGATTCTGGGCCATAGATTTCGATGATTCTGCCCTTGGGCACGCCGCCAATACCCAGCGCTGCATCCAGCGCCAGAGAGCCGGTGGGGATGGCCTCCACATTCATTTCCGGGCGGTCACCCAAACGCATTACAGTACCTTTACCGAAATTTTTGTCAATCTGGGCCAATGCGGTTTGCAGGGCCTTTTTCTTATCCGATGCGGGGGTAGGTGCTTCATAAGAAGTCTTTTTGGTCGCCATGTTATCCTTCCTTCCTGCCGTACTGGGCCAGCACGGCTCTTTCTCTATCATTAAAATCCCGGGCACGTTCCAGAATCGTAAAGTCGTTTTCTTCCAGAATCCGGCATACACTGTCTCCCTGTCCCATGCCGAATTCCAGACACAGGTATCCGCCCGGCTGCAGCGCAGAGGTAAAATTCCGGGCGATGGAACGGTAGAAATCCAAACCGTCTTCCCCGCCGTACAGCGCCATGTGAGGTTCATAATCCTTTACACTGTGAGGCAGTTCCTCCATTTCTGCCGCCGTCACATAGGGGGGATTGGAGACAATCATATCAAATTTTCCCAAAAAACGAGCCGCCGGTTTCAAGGCATCCACCTGAACACAGCGGACCCGGCCTCCCAGTTTATTCAGGGAGGTATTTTCTTTCGCCACCGACAATGCGGCCTGGCTCAGATCGGCCAGGGTGATCTTGGCATCTTTGACCCGGGTGGCAATGGCCAGGCCAATGCAGCCGCTGCCGCAGCACAGGTCCAGAATCCGGGGAGATTCCTCCAAAAACAGCGCCTGACGAATTGCCAGTTCCGCTACTGCGCAGGTATCATCCCGGGGAATCAGTACATCCGGCGTCACATGCAGGCCTACACCATAAAATTCCCATTGCCCCAGAATGTAGGGAATCGGCTCCCCTGCCAGCAGCCGGTTCAAACCTTCTGCTACGCCTTTTACAATTTCTTCCGAAGCATACAGATCCCGGTCCGCCAGAAACTCCGCCTGGCTCTTTCCGGAAACATGGCAAAGCAGCAATCTGGCAAGCACACCGGCATCCTGGGCCGATTCCGTTGCCAGAAGGGCTCTGCGGGTATCCTGGTAGAGCTCTCCGTACTGTTTTACCATCGGTCAGCGCCCTCCTCTTCAGGAAGCACAGCTTCCAGCGCGGCGATACCCACTTCGATCATTCCGGCATCCGGCTCGTTGGTGGTAAAGTTCTGCATCCACATGCCCGGAGCCGTCAGAATTCGGGTAAAACCATTATCATGGCGGCCGGCCCAGCGGTTGATTTCATAGGTGATGCCCACAATCAGCGGCAGCAGCAGAAGCTTAAAGGCAATCATCAGCAGACGGTAGCCAAAGCTTCCCCGGATGGCTTCCAACCCAGGGAAAATCGCCAGCAAGCCGGAAGAAGCGATGGAAAACACCAGAATCGATGTTACCATCACCACCAGCAGGAAGCTGGTACCGCATCGAGGGTGCAGCCGCGTCTGCTTGCTGACATTTTCAACGGTCAGAGGCAGCCCCGCTTCGTAGCAGCGGATGGTCTTATGCTCTGCACCGTGATAGGAAAAAACCCGTTTCATCTCTCCCATGCGGGAGACCAGAAGCATGTACCCCAGGAAAATTCCCATACGGATTACACCTTCTACCAGGTTCAGCGTAAGGGTATTGGAAATCCAGTGGTCGAAAAAGCCGCTGATGATCATCGGCAGCAGAAAGAACAGTCCGATGGACAGCCCAAGTCCCAGCGCTACCGCCAGACCTACCACCACCTGCTGGAATTTTTCATTTCCCAGCTTCTTTTCCAGCCATTGGTCAAATTTGGAGGGAGCTTCCTGCTCTTCCTCCGGTGCCAGATCCGCAGAGCGCATCAGGGCCTTCACGCCCACCACCTGAGCATCGAAGAAATTGAATACACCCCGGATAAAGGGCCAGTTCTTCCAGGATTTCGGCGGATTTTTCTTTCTGGGAAGGACATCCACATTCAATCCATCTTTACCCCGGGTGACGATGGCATCCTTTTCGGGGCCGCGCATCATAATCCCTTCAATCAGTGCCTGGCCGCCAATCATCGTCTTGAACGGCCGGCAGCAGTTTTCCGTTTCGTTATTTGCCATAGTGTAAGAGTCTCCTTAGTGTGCGGCGGGCAGGCGCACCGTTACCAGCGTGCCGCCGCCGGGCGCATTCTCCAATGTCAAGGTACCGCCGTGCATGTCTACGATCTCATCGCAGACCGCAAGGCCAATGCCCGTGCCACGGACACTGGAGCTGCCCTTATAGAACTTCTTTTTTACCAGAGGAAGTTCATCCTCCGGGATGCCGGGGCCGTAGTCCCGAATCCGGACAACAACCTGGTCATCCTCAAAATGCATACTGGTATCGATCCGCTTGCCTTCCCCGCCATACTTTGCCGCATTGTCCAAAATGTTCAGGAACACCTGGCGCAGACGTTTGGGGTCGCAGGGGATCTCCGGAATCTCTTCATCCGAGTCGTGGTAACACAGCTGAATGCCATCCTGGGCCAGTCTGCTTCCGTACATATAAACTGTATCTTCAAATTCTCCCCGGATATCTGTCAGCTCTACGGAAAGGGTCATTCTTCCGTCCTGCATCCGGGTAAAGTCCAGCAGTTCGATTACCATCTCTGTCAGGCGTTTTGCCTCACTGGAGATGATTTTCAGGCCCTGCCGGGTGTCGGCATCCATGTTTTCATCCGCCAGCAGCGTTTCACTCCAGCCGTTGATGACCGTC
>USHP01000239.1 GCA_900554625.1 uncultured Eubacteriales bacterium
GTACCGCCCACACCGCAGACCAGAGGCGTTTCCTCCTTGGGCAGCTTCAGCTTCTCCATGGTCTGCGCCACATCGGCGCGGATTTCTTCCAGCTCCTGCTTCTTCGGCCAGATTTTCTTCACATGGCGGTTGAACAGTTCCAGGCTGCCGATGGGGATGCTCTGGGCCTTGGCCACGGCGCCGCCCTGAATTTCCGTCAGCTCCATACTGCCGCCGCCAATGTCAAAGACCACGCCGTTTTCCATGTTCAGATCCCGGATGGCGCCGTAATAGCCCAGTTCTGCTTCCATGGTACCGGAAATCACTTCCACATCCACACCCACGGTGCGTTTGATGGCGGCTACTGCCTCTTCGGTGTTGCGGATGTTGCGCAGGGATGCAGTGGCGAACACCTGCATCTGGTCAATGCCGAACTGCTGCAGCAGTCCCCGGAAATTGTCCAGCACCTGGCAGGCCCGCTGAATGCCGGCCTTGGACAAGGTGCGATCCACAATATAGTTATTCAGTCCCACCATTTCCTTCTCGGAAAACAGCAGGGAAAAGCTGCCGTCACTGAGGATATTATACAGCGACAGCCGCACGGTATTGGAACCCAAATCCACGATTGCATACTTCATTGGTTGTTTCTCCTTCCTTCTGCCCGCTCTATCTTAGAGTATGCCCGCTTTGCCGCGGTCATTCCCCGTTTTGGGGCCATACGTTCTCTACTTTATTGTACTGTAAAGATGTAAAATTCCCAACCATCCCGTGTAAAATGTGTGTAAACTCTTCCTCTCCCATGCAGCAGCCGGACCTGCGGATCGGTACGGAAAAAGGACAGCAGAAAACTACCTGCTGTCCTTATCTTATTACTTATTCTCTTCCTTTTTATCCTCTTCGGTCTGCATTACCAGACGCTCCTCAATTCTTACTTGAGCGTAGGCCATGCTCTCCTGACAGGCTTGGGTAACCTTGTCCAGGTAGTTTCCTTCGTAGGCTTCCAAGGCTTTATCGATCCGCACCACCCGGCGCTTCTGGTCGGCGGATTCCGTTTCCGTAACGGTATAGATGGGGAAGTAGGAATAGTCCGTCACTTTGGTAACGCCGGTGGTGGCATCCTTGGTGACTTCCAAGTCCAGAATAATGGAATAGTTGGTAGCCGCCCGGTTAGCATCGCCAAAGAAATCTCCCAGAGAGTAGGCAACCAGGGTTCCCTTCACCGGGTCATATTCAATGGGCTGCAAGGTATGCGGATGGGTGCCCAGAATCACATCCACGCCCCGTTTCTGCATCAGGGAAATGATGCTTTTCTGGGAATCGCTGATATCTTCGTTATATTCGCTGCCCCAATGAACCAGCGCAACCACCAGATCCGGCTCTTCCGCCTGCACATTCTTGAGAATGGTCTCAATGCCCTTGGTGTTGATCTTCTGATATTCGGAGTCGTAGTCCTCGTAGAGCACGTTTACCAGGCCTTCGCTGCCGGCAGGCAGGCCACGGCCGCCCATGCCTTTGGTAAAGGCCACAAAGGCAACCTTGATTCCCTGGGCCTCGGCAATGGTGTAGCCTTTGCCCGCGTCCAGTTCCGCCTGGTTGGCGTAAGCGCCCACCGGCTCAATTCCAGCCGCCCGGATGCTCTGCAAGGTGGCGCTCAGGCCATTCAGGCCGTTGTTGATGGAACAGCTGTTGGCCATCTGCAGCAAGTCCACACCGCAGCCCCGGAGGTCTTCCAGAATCTTATTGGGTGCGGAACTGCTGGCGGTGCCGTAAGGCTCGCCGTAGGTGTTGCCTTCAAAATTCATGACCGTCAGATCCGCGTCAGACAGCAGGGCGGAAACATCCTTGAACACTGTGCCGAAGTCATATCCGCCTACGGAAACACCAGAGGAAATCACACTGTCGGTGACGTTCAGGTCTCCCGCTGCCCGGATGTGAATGGTGGTCAGGGGGTCTTTCTGAATTCGGGGATCGGGGGCTTCGGTTTCCGTGGGGGCGGTGGTCTGCTCCACCGCTGCCTGGGTCTGGGCTTCCGGCTCCTGGGTGCCCTTCGTCAGATACCAGATCAGGCCGCCGCAGGCCGCCAGCACCAGCACCGCCGCAAAAGCCGTCAGCCGAAGCCGTCTGGCCTGGGCCTGCTGACGCTTGCGCAGAGCCTCCCGTTTTTCACGGCGTCTATTCATTTGCTCGTCGTGATTCGGCATAGGCTTCCCTCCTGGTGATACTTTGATGGCTTATTATACCGCATTTTCCCCCATAAAACAAGGGGCAGAATGTAAAGCTTATTTGAATGGCTGGGGATTATTCCGGTAATTTCTCCAGAAATTGCCGTGTTTCTTCTGCGTTGCGCCGGATTTCCGCCTGCAGTTGTTCCAAATCCGGGAACTTCCGCTCTGGGCGGATGAAGTAGTAGAATTCCAGGGTGATCTCCTGGTCATACAGATCCCCGGCATAGTCCAGAATCCAGGGCTCCACCGTGACGCTATGACCGTTCACCGTGGGACGGGTACCCACATTGGTCACCGCCGGGTAAGATTTCCCATCCAGCAGCACCCGGCAGGCGTAAACGCCGAACTTGGGGATTGCCAGGCCTTCCGGCAGGCGCAGGTTGGCTGTGGGGATGCCCAGGGTCCGCCCCAGGGCGTGGCCGTGAATCACCTTTCCAGTGAGGATATGAGGATGGCCCAGGAATTTCACCGCCGTCGCCATGTCTCCCGTTTCCAGCTGACGGCGGATGTAGGTGCTGGATACCCGGATGCCATCCAGAGTCTGCTCCGGCACCACCCCGCAGGGCAAGCCCATTTCAGCGCAGTACCGGCTGACGCTTTCGGCGGTTCCGGCTCCCCGGTTGCCGAACCGGAAGTCCTCCCCGCAGACAAAGCCTGCAGCGTCGTAGGTTTTGCGGAGCATATCCAGAAAATCCCGCCAGTCCATGGTCCGCATCTGCTGGTCAAAGGGCAGGGAGATCACTGTCTCCATACCAAAGCCCTCCAGAAGCCGCTGCCGGTCCTGGGGAGAATTGATCAGCGGCGGCGTATTGCCCAGCACCAGGGTATCGGGATGATGGGAAAAGGTCACCACGCCGGGGCGAAGGCTTCCTTCCCGGGCCAGTCGACGGCAGGCAGAAAGCAGGGCGGCATGACCGATGTGCACCCCGTCAAAAAATCCCAGGGCATAAACTGTTTTTGTCATAGATTCCTCTCGTGTGCATGTGACGGTTTTCGTCATTGGGGGTCAAAAAAGCTTTTGACGGTAGACATAACACCATTTTTCACCTTGGCCAGCATGAGAAATTCTCCCGAGGCGCTGTAGGCCCGGTATGTCCCCTCTGCCAGAGAAATGGAAAAGGTATTGCCATTGCGGCATCGCTTTTCCTGGTTTTCCGTCAGGGTCACCGCCGGATGGGACACAAACAGGGTGTCGATTCCCCACAGGCAGGTTTCCGGATGCTCCATCTCCAGCAGCTGCTGCAAAGGCACCGCTTCCTCAATGGTATACGCTCCCGCCTGAAC
>USHP01000240.1 GCA_900554625.1 uncultured Eubacteriales bacterium
AATGATATGCGTCAATTTGCATTTAGGGCAGAAAAGAGGAAAATTGTTAGGGTCGGGCGAAATTAACCACTCCGGGTCAGGAGAAAATCGCCAATTTTGGTCAAACGAAAATCACCAATCTGGGGTAGCCAGCCCCCAGGTAGTATTGTTTACCCGGCCTGCTGCGGGTCAGCCGGTGAGCCAGCAGAAGTACGCAAGGCAACCGTCTCCAGCTTCCTGCCCCGGAAGCTCTCCCCCTTAATGGTAAAGACCACAGCATCGTCAAAGATGCGGTCCAAGGCGCACAGGAGAGCATCGTTCTCGCAGAAGTTCTCCTTCCACTGAGCAGGGTCACGGTTGCTGGTAAAGACCATGTTGGAGTAGCCCTCCTTCTGGTAGCGGCGGTCCACCATGTCAAAGAACAGCCGGGTATTCTCCTTGTCAAA
This sequence comes from uncultured Eubacteriales bacterium, assembly GCA_900554625.1. GTDB lineage: Bacteria > Bacillota > Clostridia > Oscillospirales > Oscillospiraceae > Faecousia. Next base: position 426 of record USHP01000240.1, read on the forward strand.
CTCACAGTGTCCCACCTCATCAATAATCAGGCAGGAAGGGCGGACAAGGTAGGACAGAAGGTTGCTCTCCCGGCCGGATCGGCGTGCGGAAGTCATGCGGTCCCGCAGCTCTGTCATCTTAATGAAGTAACTCCTAAATCCATGCTCACAGCAGGTACGCCCAAAAGCCTGGGCCAGATGGGTCTTGCCCGTACCAGGCCGTCCAATAAAGGCAAGGTTTTTGTGAGCATAGAGGGCAGACAGCGTGGGGAGGCTACGGAGCTTGTCAACATTCTTTCCGGTGACTCGGCTGAAATCAAAGTTGTCAAAGGTCTTGGGGACCTTCAGTGGGAGGTGGCTGGTGCGGAGCAGGAAATCCACTGTGGAACGCTCCCTCTTTTCCAGGAGATAGTCAAATACCTTTGCCACGGCGAGGGCTTCAGCATCGGTCATGTTGTGCTGCTGTACCAGCATTGCAAATTCCTGGGTGGAGAAACCATACTTTGTCAGCTCACGGGTGGCATGGGCCACCGCTTCAAACAGAGAGTCAGTCATCCTCGTCGTCCTCCTTGGTGAAGTTAAACTTCTCAAAGGAGAGGTCGGTGGAGGTCTGCGGGAGCTGCCTAATCACCGTTTTCACCGGCATGGAGGGAAACTCCTCCGGCTGCTCTGGGAACGCATACTGGTTAGCACAGAAGCTGTCCTGGTAAGCCCAGGTCACTTCATGGGTAGCGAGCAGGCGGGCCATATCTGCGGAGTAAATATAAAGGCAGGAGCCGTTTCGCATAACACGGGCCGTCTTGCCGCCATAGGCGTAGGGGACGCCAAAGCGCCGCCCCTCGTAGTTCACAAACCCGTCAAAGGAAATCCTCCGCTCAGGGCAAAGGTAGGGCAACAATTCAGGGCTGTCGTTCAGTTTCGTAACCACAGAGCCACACCGCTCCCTGTGGATGTCCTGCGGAATACCCAATCCCCGGTGGAAGGTGGTGTTCTGCTCGTCACACCAGTCCAGCGCGGAGAGGTTTAGATCGGTTACATTCCAAAAGCTCCGCCCGGCCAGGAAGTTGTCCTTCACGAAACGGACCAGGCGCTCCACTTTGCCCTTCGTAAAGGGGTGGCGGGGCTTACAGAGCTTAGTCTGGAAACCCACAGTCCGCATGAACTGCTCATAGTCCTTCTGCCAAAGGGGATGCCCGTCCTGGTCCCGCCGGATAACCACGCTTTTCATGTTGTCCGTAAGGATATACTGAGGGACGCCCATGTACCGGAACCCGTGGAGCATACCAATGAACAGGTTTTCCTGCTTGGCGTTGGGGAAGAACTCCACATACCGCGCACCGCAGTGGTGGCAGACCATAGCAAAGCAGGCAGCAGAGTATTCTTCTCCGGTGAAAGACTGGACCTTGGTAAAGCCCCAGTCCATCTGGAACGCGTCTCCGGGGCCGGTGGTGTACCGCCGCCCACGGTTTCCCTGCGGAGCAACCGCATAGCGAGCAGGCGGAATGAGATGCTGGTGCGCCAGGATGTAGTTTTTAATCGTGGTCTGGCTGCCAGTATATCCGTTTGCACGGAGCCTGCTGAGGCACACAGCGGAGTTTGTCACGCCGTTCTTCAGCAGACCATCCAGGATACCTGTATAGCCGCTCAGGAGCGTGGTGCTCGCTTTCCGGCCCTTTGCGGCGTGCTCAGTGTCCTCAAAGCCGTGCTCCTTCATCCGGCGCAGTCTGGCGCGGGAAATCCCGGTACGGCGCTTCAGCTCTGCAAGATTGACCTTCTCCAGCGAGAACTTGTCTCCCTGCTCGGCCATCATCTGCTCAATGGCCTTTGCCACAACCGGGGACATGGCTGCGAAATTGGGTTGTTTCATCTTATCTCCTTTCACCGGGGGCTGGCTACGCCTCCAGTGTAAAGGAACTATTCAAATTGTAAATGGCTGTTTTCAGTTGACCAAAATTGGCGTTTTTCGCCTGACCCGGAATGGCGATTATCGCCTGACGCTAACACCGTTGCCCGCAGTCTTTCTACAATGCTTTGCTTCTCCAAATTTTTGAAACAGATATAGGGGATCAGAATTGCAAACACAATCAAAATCGGCGTACAGATCACCAGCGGCAAAAGCGTAAAGTGGAATGTCGCTGTCCAGTCAGTCGATACCATCATACGGACGCCAATGCCAACGGCCAGAGCGCCCAAAACATAGGCCGCCAGCAAGGTGCTGCCGGCATAATACAAGCCCTCGTCGATCAGCATACGCCGAAGCTGTCGCTTTGTCATGCCGATACTCTGTATCATGGCAAATTCTTTCTGCCGGGAAACAATCGCCGTCAGCATGGAATTGATAAAGTTCAAAATACCCACAAAGGCAATAATCAAACTGATTGCAAAGCCCATAACGGTGTTGGCTCGTGTCTGTTCCTGATAATGTTCCATCAGGGTGGATTTTGCAGTATAGTTCAGGGATTTATCCACGTTGTCGCGGTAGTCAATCAGCATTTCTTCCGCCTGCGACTGGTATTCCTCGGCTACATCAAAGAACAGCTTTCGCAGAGTGTTGTCCGGGTACATAGACTGGAACGTGTCTGCCGGAAGATAGAACGAAAGGAAATCCTGCGTACTGCTGTTGACGCCCTCGGTAATTGTGGATATATCTGCCACAATCGCCATCACTTCATACTGCTGTCCGTTCAGTTCTACCATATCCCCAACGGAATAGGTCGGCTGCGTTTCTTTCTCGCTGTCCTCCGCGCCGGTGGCAGCCTCCATCACCACATAGCCCCCGGACAGGAATTTATCTTTATCAAAGGTGCCATCCAATATCCGGCCATCCTGTGCAAAGGTGTCCAGTATCAGGCCGTCAACGCCATACAGAATGGAAACACATTCTCCGCTGTCGATCATATCATGGTAGGCTTCAGCCAGCCCTGCGTCCGTTGCTTCAATGTAAGCAAGGCGGTCATCAGCATTATAATAGGTCTGGATATTTTCAAGGGCAGAGGCTCCGATCTGGTGGGTAAATACCTGCGAATACAATCGCCCTGTGGCTTCCAGCCCGGAAAGCCCCTCAATGTTCTGTACCAGC
>USHP01000241.1 GCA_900554625.1 uncultured Eubacteriales bacterium
GTCTCCTGCCGGAAAGGAAATCCCCATCCGCTGTGAAGGCGGCGTGCGGTACACCGTTCCTGTATCCATCCGTCCCCAGGAACTGGAAGCAGACGCGGTGGTTCCCCTGCGTTTCCGGGTGGGCAATGTCTACCAGAACAAACGGATTGTGGTATACGCCGGAGAAACCCAGATCTTCCAGCGCAAGGCCCGGGTTCTGGCTCCCGGCGAAATGGAAACCGTGAATCTGAAGGCCAGCGTGCTGCAAGAGCATGGGGATGCTCCGGAAATTCTTGTGAAGTTGGAGGATGCCTGATATGAAAAAGGTAAATTTAATCTGCATCGGCTGTCCTCTGGGCTGTCCTCTCACCGTGGAAATGGAAGGGGATCAGGTTCTGTCCGTCACAGGCAATACCTGCAAAAACGGCGATAAATACGCCCGGAAAGAGATGACCAACCCCACCCGTGTGATTACCAGCACGGTCCGGGTCACCGGGGGCAAGCTGGCGATGGTCTCGGTGAAAACCGCTTCCGATGTACCCAAAGGAAAGATTTTCGACTGTGTGAAGGCGCTGAAAGATGTGGACATCCCGGCCCCGGTTCATATGGGTCAGGTCATTGTTCCTGACATTGCCGGAACCGGCGTTGCGGTGATTGCCACAAAGAATGTAGACGCTTGTTGAGAAAAGCCCGGCAGAAGCCGGGCTTTTCTTGAGGCTGTCGGAAAACCCCTAGTGGGCTTTTCCGACAAACTCTGGCAGTCTGCTGCGCGCATAATTTGTCCCCCCAATGGGGGACAAATTCCACACTTGCAGCCTGAGCGGTGTTTTCAGCCAGGTACATGCCCCGGCTGAAAACAGCTTGAATTTTATTTGCCGCCATGGGCGGCAAACTCTGCGAGGCTTTTCTTCCGGTTATTTTGCTGAATTTTCCCACATTTCTTTGTGCATCCCAGGGATTTACACAAAGCTGACCTGGATTTGCTTGCAATCAACTGTGCATTTTGGTATAATGCCTTTACTGTGTGTATTCTCGAATTCCTGTAAAGGAGCAGCCTATGTGCAACAACACCAAGCAAAAAATTGCGGTGACCCTTCGTCAGATGATGAAGAAACACCCTTTTCAAAAAATCAGCGTCCAAAGTCTGATGGACGAAACCAATATGAAGCGGCAAAGCTTTTACTACCACTTTCAGGACACCCGGGATGTGCTGGCCTGGATCTGCCATCAGGAGCTGGGGAAAAAGCTGGAAGCCTGCCAAGCACCGTTTTCCGAGCGGATTTTGTACGCTTTGCAGCTGCTCAATGAAGACCGGGTCTTTTATCGTCAGGTCATCAATGCAGCCATGCCGGAATTTGTCCAGGAATTCGGAGAAAATATCTTCCGCCCCTGGATCGTCCAGCGGCTGTATCCGGGCAAAAGTCAGCTGTCAGAGAATGAAACCTTTGTGGTCTCTTTCATCACCCACGCCAGCGTGAATTATTTCGTCCACTTTGTCCGCTCCCGGGACCCCTTCGACCCGGAAGTGGCCCGGGAACAGATTGCCGCCCTGCTGGAGGCTTTGCATCTTTCCGATCCGGTCTAATTTCCCGCTCTACGATAAAATAGCGCCGATTCGGTGGCTTTCCGAATCGGCGCTTGTATTTTCTTTATGCTTCCGGGCTGCACCAGTCATGCAGAAACAGCGTAACTGCCAGCAGGTCCGCACAGCCGCCGGGGGAAAGATTCTTCTCCACAAATGCCCTGTCCAGCTGCCGGATTTGTTCCAGCTCCGGCATGGAATTTTGTTCCAGCAGATCCCCCACCTGTTTCATAGCCTCCCGGGCCAGTTCCATACCGCCCCGGGCAATCATATTGGTATCCGTAACCTTGGCAATCAGGTGCAGCAAGGCTATGGCAGCGGCATCATTCCGACTTTTTCCCTCAGCCAGAGCCTGACGGAAGGCAGGAAGCCCCACTTCCGCCACAGAAGGCAGGCCTCCGGCAACCTCCCCCCGGATGCCCGTAAGACCGTGCTCCAAGTAAAGCCGCTGTCCAACCGTTACTCCCTCACCGGAAGCGGACATTGCCGCGAAATCCTGCTTCACCGCTTCTTTCGTCATCTGGGCGCAAACATCCAGGATTGTTTTCAAGTCCCGGCAGGGCTGCTCCGGCGTCCACAGCCGGCCCACCGCGCCGCACACCGTACCCAGGGTAAAAATGGCCCCTTTGTGGGTATTGACGCCCCCTGTGGCAGAAAACATGCTCTGCTCCGCCTGGATTCCCGCAGCCCGCAATTCCCGGAAGGTATCTTCCGGCGGCTGGGTACGGGTGTCCTGGCCAATGGCGGCGCACTGCAAAAAGTACAGTGCCAGAGCGCTGGCGCTGACGGTAAAGGTGAAGATATCCATATCCCGGTGACTTCCGCTGTTTTCCCGGTCCACCAGCCCGGGTTTGGGGGTGGTGCAGACCTCATCCAACAAGCTCCGCAGGGCCAGCGTCCCGATTTTCTGCCTGTCCCGCTGCCGAAAATGCTCCGTTAAGATGCGCCGGGTTGCTTCCTGCAGCTGCTGCACAGAATGTACCCTCCGGGAGGCACAGCCCCGGCCAGGGGCGCCGCAGACGATGCAGCCTCGTTCCTGTCTGCCCACGCTCTGACGCCGCAGCTGCTCCCCCTGAGGGCTCAGCACGTCCATGTCAAACAAGCGGCCCAGCTGGCAGGAATCTTCCACTTTGGCGCACAGGTTTTTGATTTTCTCCGGATCGCCCTGCACCACATAGAAGGCTTCGCACCCGGTTACTTCCTGGCGGATTTGCCGGTGCATCGCAGGGATTTTTTCCCGTTTCAGCCCTTCTTCCAGCAAGCTGCAGCCTTCCTGGAAGCCCCGGCGAATCAGAGGGGTGTCCTTTTCCGGGCCGGCAATGTTCATGGTAAAGCTAATCAGCGGCATGTGATACTGCCGCAGCAGCGTCTGCTGCTCCTCGGCTCTGCGCTCCCGGGCGAAGAGCATCTGGGGCAAGGTAACCTCCATGGAACGCACCTCCTCAGTGGTGAATCAGATTGCTGGCCGCCTTCAGTGCGGCTACGGTTTTTTCTCCTTCCGCTCCGGAAAAATAGGCATAGGTGCTGGAAGGCAGCATGTCCCGAACCGTCTCCAGTTTTCCATCATGGATGGCCTGGCGGACGGTGCTGGCGCTGATGACCTGGCCTTGAGTACACAGCCGGGGGATGATACAGCATTCCATCCCCATTTGGGGCATTTGCTTGGCCATAACGTCGTTATACAAGCTGGTGGTATGGCTGTTGGGTTCCTCTCCCACATACCGCCGCTGGATGCCCAGGGTTTTGGCAATTTTCTCAAACACCGCCAGATCCAACGCCGCCTGAGTTTGAATCACGTCATCCGCATCTTTGAGGAAATAACTGGGGAAGGTGGCGCTGCTGATCATATACGCATCGGAATCGTGGCACACCACATTGGGCAGATCCGCCACCCCCGCCTGCAC
>USHP01000242.1 GCA_900554625.1 uncultured Eubacteriales bacterium
TCCGTGGGACTCCCGGTCCGCGTTCACCTCTTCCATCAGTTCCTTGGCGTAGTGCCTGGATGCCGCCGGAATCTGTACCTTCACCTGCTTCTTGGTGTTGGCGTTGGCTTTGATATGTGTGCCGTCTATAAAAACTGCCTTGGGGGAGAGATATCCCGCCTGCGCCACTTCCTCCAGAATCCAGCGGAATACCTGGTCTACCGTTTCCTCGGTAAAGCGGTGCCGGAAATTGTAACTCACCGTGGAGAAATGTGGGGTCTCCTCCTGCAGGCTGTACCCCAGAAACCAGCGGTAATAAATGCTGCCCCGTATCTCCTCCGCTGTTCGCCGCAGAGACGGCAGCCCGTACAGATGCTGGATCAGCACCATCTTGAACAGTACCACCGGGTCTATGCTCGGCCTGCCATTGTCCTCACAATACAGCGGCTCCACCATTTCATACAGCCGGTTGAAATCCACCGCTCGATCTATTTTCCGCAGCAGATGATCCTGTGGCACCAGGCTGTCTATCCCCACGATCTCAATCACGTCCCGTTCCATTTTTCCTCTTTCCAGCATCTTTCTCACCACCACTTCTATTTTACCTTATACATGCGAAAAATCCCAGCCTTCGCTGGACTTTTTCGACAGGCTGAGCCGGCTGGTTAATTCCAGCCGGCTTTCCTATACTTTGAAAACACCCGCTGTTTGTTGTTCCATTAGGGGGCACCTCTAAAATAAGTTTGACCAAACGGAGCATAACCGTCCAGCCGGAGTGGATGAAAGAAACTGTACGCTGTACAATCAACGAATGTAAGGAAGGCGCCATGCGCGCAATCTTTTTCCTCGCAAGTTAGCAATATCTAACCAAAGGAGAGTGCGTCATGTCTGAACCAATGAAACGCCGCGGGATGAGTGGCAAAGATGTCATTACCGTAGGAATTTTCTCTGCCATTTACTTCGTCATCAACTTCGCCTTCATGCTCCTGGGAGGGTTGCATCCGCTGCTGTGGATTCTGATGCCCGGTTTTATCGCCCTGTTCACCGGCATCCCGTATCTCATGATGTGCGCCAAGGTACAAAAGGTAGGCTCTGTCCTCCTGATGGGCCTCATCACCGGCCTCATCTACTATGTCACCGGGCAGTTTACTGTGGTGATTCTGGTGTCCTTTGTCATCGCTTGCGGCTTGGCGGAGCTCATCCGGGGCCTCACCCATTACCGGAGCATGGCCGGAAACCTGGTATCCTTTGTGCTGTTCTCGGTAGGCATGGTGGGTTCTCCGCTTCCTATCTGGCTGATGCGGGATGAGTTCCTGCAACAGATTACGGAGCAGGGGATGCCGGCGGACTATGTAAATACCCTGGCAGCCCTTTCCTCCAACGTCATGCTGGTGGTGCTGTTCCTGGCGCCTGTCGTGGGAGCGGTTATCGGCGGGCTGATCGCCCGGGCCATGTTCCGCAAGCACTTTGAGAAAGCCGGCCTGGTGTGAGATGGAAACGGAGCAGCGCATATTTGACCCGCGGGCGGGATTGTGGCTGCTGATTGGCGCCAATGTCATCGCTTTCCGTCCCCACACCTTTTGGCTGGAACTGGCTTTGATCGGGCTGCTTTTGGCGCTGATGATCGTCCACAGAAGATTTGCAATGGCCATAAAATGGGCGGTAGGATACTGCGCGCTGGTGGTCTTCCAGCAATTCATCCTGCCGGTGTCCCCCATGATCATCGCCACCAGCTTCACCATCTTCGCCACCTACACCCGCCGGATGTTCCCATGCCTGATGACGGGGGCATTGATGCTGACCTGCACCCCGCTGCGATATCTGATCGTAGCCCTGCGGCAGTTACATATCCCCCAGAAGCTGATTGTGGCCATTTCTGTGACGCTGCGGTATTTCCCCGCCATCCGGGAGGAGGTGGGCTACATCCGGGACGCCATGAAGCTGCGGAACATCCGGGGCCTTGACCGCCTGGAGTGTACGGTGATGCCTCTCATGGTATCCGCCACGGAAACGGCGGAGGAGTTATCCGCTGCGGCTGTGACCCGCGGGATCGAAAACCCTGCCCGCAAAACCAGCGCCGTATCCCTGCGCATGCCTGCTGCGGACTGCATTGGCATGCTGGCAGTTTTCATCTTGCTGGTGCTCTCATATGTGGTACAATAAGAGGTGAGCGGACATGATTTCGATTGACCATGTTTCCTTCGGCTACGGGGAAGCGCAGGAGACGCTCTCCCAGGTCAGCGCCGCCATCGCGCCGGGGGAGTGCGTCCTGCTGTGCGGGGCCTCCGGCTGCGGCAAGACTACGGTGACAAAGCTGATCAACGGCCTGATCCCGGCCTTTACCCCCGGATGCCGCCTGGAAGGGCGGGTAGATGTGGACGGACTTGACCCGGGAACGACGCCCATGTACGAGCTGGCCCGGAAAGTCGGCTCCGTATTCCAGAACCCCAAATCCCAGTTCTTCAATCTGGACACGGACAGTGAACTGGCCTTCGGTCTGGAAAATGAGGGCCGGCCGCCGGAAGAGATCCGAAGGCGGGTGGCGGATACGGTGGAGGCCCTGCACCTTCAGGAATTGCAGAGGCGGAGCATCTTCTCCCTGTCCGGCGGGCAGAAGCAGTTGCTGGCCTTCGGCTCGGTCTATGCCATGGGCCCGGAGGTTTTTGTGCTGGACGAGCCCACGGCCAATCTGGACCAGGACGCCATCACCCGGCTCCACGACCAGATCGCCTGTTTGAAACATCAGGGCCGCACGGTGGTGATCGCGGAGCATCGGCTGTATTTCCTTACAGATCTGATCGACCGGGCGCTCTATCTGCGGGACGGGGTGCTGGAGCGCACCTTCAACCGGGAGCAGTTCTGCGGCCTGACGGAACAAGAACGGGAGGAACTGGGGCTTCGGACCCTGACGCCGGCGGCCTGTACCCTGCCTGCTGTGGCGCCAGCGGGCACGAAAGAAGGTTTGTCCGTAGAGGGATTGACCTGTGCCTATCGGAAAGAACCTGCTGTGTTTCAAGGCCTGTCCTTTTCAGCCCGCCCGGGGGAAGTGGTGTCCATTACCGGGCCCAACGGCGTGGGTAAGACCACCCTCTCCCGGTGCCTGTGCGGACTGATCCGGGAACAGGCTGGACAAATCCGACTGGATGGCAGGCATCTGAACCGGAAGGAGCGGCAGAAGGCGGCGTTCTGCGTCATGCAGGATGTGAACCACCAGCTCTTCTCCGACAGTGTGTGGGGTGAGTGCCGAATGTCCGCGCCGGATGCGCCTGATTCGACCGTGGAAGAAGTATTGGACAGCCTCCATCTGCTACCCTTCCGGGAACGACACCCCATGTCCCTCTCCGGCGGGCAGAAGCAGCGGCTGGCGGTGGCCACGGCGCTTCTTTCCGAGAAACCGATCTTGATTTTTGACGAACCCACCAGCGGCCTGGACTATGCCCGTATGGTGGAAGTGTCCGGGGTGATTCGAAGCCTGGCCCAGCAG
>USHP01000243.1 GCA_900554625.1 uncultured Eubacteriales bacterium
GCCCAGTGGGTGGCAGACCTGCTGGCGAAATACCCCATCACCTATCCGGTAGCATATGACTGTGAAGGCTTTGCAGACCCGGAAAGCCGCCAGTATGGACTGAGCAAGACCCAGCGTACCGACATTGCCCTTGCCTTCCTGGAAACCATTGAGGATCTGGGATATCTGGGCATGTTTTATGGTTCCAAGCATGACCTGGAATGGAGTGAAGGCTGGGAAATGGAACGGCTCCAGGATGACTATAAAATCTGGGTCGCCCAGTATCCGGCCCAGCCTTATCCGGAAACGGCCCAGTCAACCTACATTGGGGAGCACCAGATGTGGCAGTTTACCAAGGAGGGTATTGTCCCGGGCATTACCCAGCCGGTGGATATCAATGTCGCCTACTTTGGTTATGATGGCATTGAACCGCCCAAGGACGGGATTCCGCCTGAGGAAGTGGAGCCAGATGTGGAGGCGCTGATGAACTTCACCCAGGTGCAGGAGGACGTAACGGCCAAAGACGAGACCAATCTGCGCAGCGCTCCCAGTCAGGGAGAAGACAGCCAGGTTCTGTACACCCTGAAAAATGGGGAAGTGGCCCAGCGGATTGCGGTCAGTGCCAATGGCTGGTCCAAAGTGATTTTCAATGGGGAAACCTACTATGCCGTCAGCAGCTATCTGACCACAGACTTGGATTACAACCCGGAAGATGCCGCCCAGGACCCGGACGGAGACGGCATCCAGACGGAATTTGCTGAGGTTGACGAGCAGGTGACAGCCAAAGAGGTGGTTAATCTCCGGGCCTTGCCCAGCGTAGAGCATGAAGACGCGGACGTAGTCGGACAGCTGAACAATGGCGATGTGGCCCAGCGGGTCGGTATCAGTGAAAATGGCTGGTCGAAGCTCATCTACAACGGAACCACCTGCTATGCGGTCAGCAGTTATCTGACCCTGGTGGAAGGGCAGACAACCCAGCCGGAAACCCAGCCCCAAACCCAGACAGACGGTATCTTTGAGGTGCAGACCCAGTTCGAAGAAGTCAACGAGCAGGTAACGGCAAAAGAAGAAGTGAACCTGCGCAATATCCCCAGCGTGGAGCACCCGGATTCCAAGGTGGTGGCAACGATTCACAACGGAGATGTGGTGACACGGACGGGCATCAACCGGGATGTAGGCTGGTCAAGAGTGGAGTATAATGGCCAGGTGCTGTATTGCGTCAGCAGTTATATTACCTTGGCAGAGTGAGAAAGGAATCCTATGGAACTTCGGAAGGGAACAAAAGAAGATGCCCAGGCCTTTGTTGATCTGCTTCAAATTGTCCATGGGAGCATGGCGCATCAAGAGTGGTTTTACCTGGACCCTCCGGAGGAAACCAAGAGAAAAATATCCGCATCCCAGCTGCAACTGTGGGTGGCCATGGATGGAAGCACTATGGCAGGCGCGTTTTCCGTGTTGTTTCCCGGACTGGAAGCGGAGAACTATGGGCATGATCTGGAATTGCCCCGGGAGGAGCTGATGCATGTGGTGAACATGGATACAGCGGCCGTGCATCCGGATTACCGGGGGATGGGGCTTCAGAAGAAGCTGATGCAGATGGCAGAGCAGGAACTGCTGCAAACAGGAAGAAAGATTCTGCTCTGCACCGTCCATCCGGATAACCACCATAGCCTGAAGAACGTGCTGGATCAGGGATACACCATCCAGGCCAAGCGCAGCAAGTACGGCTCCGTCCGCTACTTGCTGCGAAAAGACATTCCTTGACAATTTTTTGAAAAAATCTAAAATCACTATTGACAAATTCTCTACCATATGCTATATTAAGCAAGTCGTTGAGACACAGCGCATATGGGCGAGTGGTGGAATTGGTAGACTCGCTAGATTCAGGTTCTAGTGTTCACTGCGGACGTGCGGGTTCAAGTCCCGCCTCGCCCACCAGAAAAGCACCGAAAACAGTTTGTTTTCGGTGCTTTTTCTTTTTAATGTTTCAGGAAGAATTATGCACAGACAGGAGGGGAGTGCGATGATTAAGCAGGTAACCCAATCAGATCCAATCGGCATGATGCAGGCGGCAGTCATACATTCTGAAAGCTGGAAGGCATCTCACAGAAATATTTGTTCTGCGGAGTTTCTTGCAATCCATGCCCCGGAGCGCCAAAGGGAGTATCTGGAAACCGAAATGGAAAAAGGAGCACAGCTTTTTGTGCTGATTTCTGAGAAACCTGTGGGGATTGTTACGGTTTGCGGCGATCTGATTGAAAATCTGTATATCCTGACCAGTGAGCAGAATAAAGGATATGGAACGCAGCTGCTCGCCTTCGCAATGAAAAAATGTGCAGGAGTTCCAACTTTGTGGGTGCTTAACACCAATGACAGAGCAAGACGCTTCTATGAACGCCACGGTTTTCAGTCTACCGGAAACGTTGTGCGTCACGGGGATTGCTTATACGAAGAGGAATTTCGCCTTAGACAAAAAGGAAGATTTGCATGACAGGAAAAAATCACCCCCTGCGAAAGCAGGGGGTGATTGTGTTTTCATTAACCGCGGCTCAGAACCAGATCCTTGCGGATGTAGCTGGCGTTGCCTTCAGTCATGGGCAGGGCTTCCACGGTTTCGGTGAACCACTGGTTCACATCTTCGGTACGCAGCTCAGTCTCGATCTGGTAATCCCGATAGGTGTAGTCGGTGTTGCCAACGAAGTACATCACATGGTAGCCATAGGTGCTCTCGATGATGCCGGTGTCGCCGGGCTGATGATCGTCCAGAGCCCACTCTTTGAAGCTGGTCACATAGTTGGAATCGGGGGAGATGTTCTCATACAGACCGCCGGTGGTGCCGTCGCCGTCATCGGACTTGGTGTTGGCCAGTTCTGCGAAGCTTTCTTCGGTAGCATCGCCGGCCTTCCACTCAGCCAGAATCTCTTCGGCGGTGGCCTTGGCAGCAGCCTTCTCCTCGTCGGAGTAGGTCACAGCGTTGGTGGTCTCATCGGTGGTACCGCCCTCGAAGGAGACCAGAATGTGACGGATGTTGGACAGGGGGAAGGTGTTGTCATTGCTGCCGGTGAAGTAAACCACATAGTAGCCGTTGACAGTTTCCACTTCATTGCCGTCTTCATCGGTAGAGGTGGTGGTGCTGGCAAAGTAAGACAGGTCGCCTTCCTTGCGGCTCTCATCAGCCAGCCAGTCAGCATAGAGGGTATTCAGGGAGCTGTAGAGGGCATCGGTATAAACGGTGCTGGCAGCATTTTCGGTGTCTGCATTGATAGACAGCTCGGCAATGGCGGCGTCCAGATCTTCAACGGAAGTAATATCCTTGCCGGTCAAAGCCTTGGCAGCCTCTTCTGCTGCGGCGATGGAAGCAGCGGTCTCTTCCTCAGAGTAGGTGGTATTGCCCTCTTCGTCGGTGGTGCCGCCGGTGAGGAAGCGGCTGGCAGCCAGATAGTAGGCGTTGTAGGAGAAGGAAGAGTAAGCG
>USHP01000244.1 GCA_900554625.1 uncultured Eubacteriales bacterium
CTGGCGGTCTATCTCTTGTTTTCGGTTGCTTGCTTCCTTACCGTACATGAGCATTAGAGGCAGGGTTGTCCTGGCCGTAGCCCTCCAGAAGATTGATAACACCCCAGATGCCCAGGCCCGCGCCCAGAGCGATCACCAGGGTCTGCAAAACACCAACTGCGCTGTTGAAAAATGCCATATATTTACCTCCTAAAAATGTGTTTGTGTTATTCGTTTACATCGATCTCGTACACATCGAAGCGGTCGCCAGGCTTTACAACGGCCCGCTGCTTCTTCATGTACCGTTCCATATCAAAGACATTTTTAGGGTCGGCGTCGGCTGTGTACTTGTAGTTCGGGTGCCGCGTCAGATCGTACTTGTCCGAAAGAAACGGACGCACGCCGCGCAGCATGAAGATACATTTGCCTCCGTCCATAACTGCCAATTCGTCCTGGGTCATCAACTCCTTTCCTAATTTCTGATAACTGAGGCCGTGGGAAATCTGGCTGCCCCGGTTTTCGGATTGGTTGTAGCTGTCGATGGTCTCCTTGCCCAGCAGCTCCGAAATCTCTTTGAGCGTCGATTTTTCCTTGCCTCCCAAAAACAAGGTGCTGTCGCAGTTACCCACGATGGTATCCGCGTTGTCCTTGTAGATGGCTTTTAACTGGCTCTGTGACTGCAAAATAATAGAAGCCGATATCTCACGGCTTCGGATGGTAGCGATCAGCTTGTCAAAGTTTGGTATCTGGCCGATGTTGGCGAACTCGTCCAGGATCAGACGGACATGGACAGGCAATCTGCCGCCGTAGAAATCATCCGCCTTGTCGCAGAGTAGGTTGAATAGCTGACTATACATAAGGGCTGCGACGAAATTAAAAGTGCTGTCCGTATCGCTGATGATAACGAACAGGGCCGATTTACTGTCGCCCAGGGTATCAAGCTCCAGCTCGTCGGTCTCCATCAGGTCCCGCAGCTCCTTGATATCGAAGGGAGCGAGACGGGCGCCGCAGCTAATTAAAATGCTTTTGAGTGTCTTGCCCGCGGCCATTTTGAACTTTCGGTATTGCTTTACCGCAAAATGGTCCGGGTCTTTTTCCTCCAACTGTGCAAAAAGGAGGTCAACGGGGCTTTGGTATTCCTCGTCGTCCTCCCTGGCTTCGCTGGCATTGATCAGGTCCAGCAGCGTTATGAAGTTCTTTTCTTCCTCCGGCGCCTCGTACCAAATGTAGCCGATCAGGGCCGAATAGTAGAGGCGTTCCGCCTTTACCCAGAAATCTTCCCCAGCCTTGTCACCCTCGCCCTTTGTGTTCATAATCAGGGCGTTCACCAGCTTCAGGATATCCTTCTCCGACCGGATGTAGGCCAGAGGGTTATACCGCATGGACTTCTTGAAGTTGATCAGGTTGAGGCACTTGATACGGTATTTCTGCCGCTCCAGGAAGGTGCCGATCTCCGGCAAAAGTGTACCTTTCGGATCGGTACACACATACGAGGAATGGCCCTGGAGGAGTGAAGGCTTGCAGAAGAACCTTGTTTTTCCGCTGCCGCTGCCTCCGATCACCAGGATGTTTTTATTCCTCGCGTACTTTGGCTGCTTCGGCCTGTTGGACATGGTGATCCGCTCCGTCATGGTCATGGGGATGTTCTGGAGGAAATCCTTATCCATGTAGGGGGCGATATCTGCCGATGTGCCCCATCGGGCGCTGCCGTATTCCATGCCGTGGCGGTATTTCTTCGCGTTCTTACCCTTCATGTGGACCGCTATGCGGAGGATCACCGCACCAGCGATGCCCACAAGGAGGTCCACGGGGTCAAAACTCAGCCCCAGGGAGGAAAAGGCCGCCGTGAAACCGTCCCCAATGGAGAGTATCTTTGCGGAGAGGTCCGTGCCGGGTGCCAGCCGCACCGCCTGGGACAGCTTATCGAAGGGATATACGAACAGGAGGTACGGAAGGTTCAGGATCAGCAGCTTTTTTATATTCACAGCTCCACGCCCCTTTCCTTCACCTTGACCTTTTCCCGGTCAAGTGCCCTATGTTCCACTTTCTGCGCCGCCTGCTCCCTTGCCTGTGCCAGCCGCTCCCGGACAGAGGGCTTTTCATCTCGGCCCATCTTCCTGCTTGCGAACTCCTGGAAGGCCGCTGTGATGGCGTCGGCATCCCGGCTTTTGAAAAAGACCAGGTAGCGGGGCTGCTCGGCGGTGGTGTCCTTCTTCAAGGCAAAATCCACATGATACTTTTTCGCCACATGGGTAAAGGCCTTGATGTTCTTATCGCTGATCTCGATATTGGCAAGCCCGGAGTTCTGTCCGGCGAGCTGCTTTAGGGTCTGCTTGCCCCGGTGCATTTTCGGGGACTTGTTTTTCTGCGCCTCCAGGAACTTTTGCAGGGCCTTTTCCAAGACCTGCTCGCTCATTTTGGCGCCGTCGATGATAAGGGCAACGGCCTTGCCGGTCACTTCCTCCTGCATTTAGCCTCGCCCCCTTTGCCCGTCCCCGTACATATCGTGCTGCACCAGGGAGGAATAATAATTGCTGATGGTGGATGGAGCGTTATACAGGGCCGCCAGCAGATACTTCTTGATATTGCGGACGTAGGTGGTGTTCTCCCGCATACAGTCCATGACATACTGCACATGGGAGCTGTCCAGCTTCATAAACCGGGATTTGACCACCTCCGCCGGGTAGTCGTCCCCGGCAATGCGGATCGTCTTTCTGGCGGAGCATACGGTGTCCACAATGAGCTCCGCAATCTCGTCAAGCTGCTCCCGGTCAATATGGCCGTCTTGGATCAGATATTCATACCCGATGTTGTCGAGAATGATCTCACGGTATATCTCTCTGGCTCCCATCCCATCCGTTCCCATCCCCGTGGGGGACAATCCCGTAAGGGGCTGGGGATTTGATTGGATCGGATTTGATATCTCCGTACTTGATAAATCTTTTCTTGATTTTTGTTTACTTGATTCTTTAGTATTTAATTGTGCGGGTTTTCCCTGTTCAGGTTCTTCCAAGACAGGGGAACCCAAGACTGGATTTTCCTGTTTAGGTTTTTCCCGTTCAGGCGGGCGGGGCTGCTCCAGGATCGTGTACTCGATGGCCCCAAGCTGCCCGTTTGGATTGCGGACGCGCTCCCGGATCACATAGCCCTGTTCCTCCAGTTCCCGCACCCCGGCGCAAATGCTGTCCACACCGTCCTTGCAGATACGGGCAAGGCCCTTTGTGGTGTAGTCCCAATTCTCCGGCAGTGAGAGCATAAGGGAGAGAAGGCCCTTTGCTTTCAGGGAAAGGTTCGTGTTCCGCAGATGGTGGTTTGACATGACCGTATAATCACGGGTCTTTTCGATACGGAAAACTGCCATGCCGATGACCTCCTTCCTCATAGATTAAAAGTGTTGGTTTTCGGTGTTTGTCCGTCTGTATCCCTTCGATATCCTCCGCATGGGAAAACATC
>USHP01000245.1 GCA_900554625.1 uncultured Eubacteriales bacterium
GAGGAGAGGACGTTCAAAATCCGGCTGTCCACCTTCCGGGGATAGGTCTGGCCGCAGACGTCGAAGCAGCTTTCAAAGCCGAAAGCGGCGCTGATGCGCCGGTTCATCTCGTCAATCTTTTCCCGGTCGCCGTCAAACAGTTCCAGGAAGCTGGCTTCGGTGCCGGTGGTTCCCCGGCAGCCCAGGAACTTCATGCTGTGAATCACAAATTCCAGTTCTTCCAGGTCGGAGGCAAAGTCCAGCATCCACAGCGTTGCCCGCTTGCCCACCGTCACCAATTGAGCAGGCTGGTAGTGGGTATAGCCCAGTGTGGGCATGGCCTTGTAGCTTTGGGCAAATTTCGCCAGATTGGCCAGGACTTTCTTCAGCTGTTCTTTCAGGTACACCAGGCCCTGGCGGTAGATCACCAGGTCGGCATTGTCGGTCACATAACAGCTGGTGGCGCCCAGGTGGATGATGCCTGCTGCGTCCGGTGCCACTTTGCCGTAGGCGTAGACATGGGCCATTACATCATGGCGCACCTCTTTTTCCCGGGCGGCGGCACAGTCGTAGTCAATGTCCGTCAGATGGGCTTCCAGCTGGGCTACCTGCTCTTTTGTCACCGGCAGGCCCAGTTCCTGCTCCGCCCGGGCCAGTTCTACCCACAGCCGTCTCCAGGTCAGGATTCGCATGTCGCTGGAGAAAAGCCGGAGCATATATTCCGATGCATATCGGGAGCCCAGAGGGGATTCATAATGGTCTTTCATGGTTTTCTCCTTATCTATAAATGATGCTGTCCCGCTCCGGGCCTACGGAAACGTAGCCAATGTGGCAGCCGATCTTCTCTTCCAGGTACAGAACGTAGTCCTTGGCTGCCTGGGGCAGGTCCTCCCAGGTTCTGACACCAGAAATATCACACTTCCAGCCTTCCAGATATTCGATCACAGGCTTTGCCTGATTCAGAAGTACCGGGAACGGGAACCGGTCGGTGGGCTGGCCGTCCAGGGTGTAGCGGCTGCACACAGGAATTTTCTCCATATAGCTCAGCACATCCATCTTTGTCAGGGCAATGTTGGTAGCCCCCTGAACTTCCACACCATAGCGGGTGGCCACAATATCCACCGGGCCTACCCGACGGGGACGGCCGGTCTTGGCGCCGTATTCCCCGCCGGCCTGTCGCAGCCGCTCGGCTTCCTCTCCGAACAGTTCGCAGACAAAGGGGCCTTCGCCGACGCAGGTGGAGTAGGCCTTTACTACGCCCACCACTTCCTCCAGCTTTACACCGGGCAGCCCGGAACCAACCGGCGCATAGGCTGCGATGGCATTGGAAGAGGTGGTGTACGGATAGATGCCGTAGTCCAGATCCCGCAGCGCACCCAGCTGGGCCTCAAAGAGGATCTTCTTTCCTTCCTTCTGGGCCTGGGCCAGGAAGGCACCGGAATCGCAGATGAAAGGTTTAATTTTTTCGCAGTAATTATCCAGCCACTGCTCCAGCTCCTCCATGGTCACGGCAGGGGCACCGTAAACACCGGTGAGGGTCAGGTTTTTCCACTCCAGCAGATCCTGCAGATGGGATTTCAGGTGCTCCGGATACAGCAGTTCTCCTGCCAGAATGGTTTTCTTCTGGTATTTGTCAGAGTAGAATGGCGCGATACCCTGCTTGGTGGAGCCGTATTTTTTATCCTTCAGACGGGCTTCTTCCAGTCCGTCCAGTACCCGGTGCCAGGGCATCAGCAAGGATGCCCGGTCGCTGATTTTCAGATTCTCCGGTGTCAGAGCAACTCCCTTGGAGGTAACCTGCTCCATCTCCTTCCAGAGGTTCTCCGGGTCCATAGCTACGCCGTTGCCCAGAATATTCACAACACCCGGACGAAAAATGCCGGAAGGCAGCAGATGCAGGGCAAATTTGCCATAGGAATTGATCACCGTATGGCCGGCGTTGCCGCCGCCCTGATAGCGCACCACCACGTCAAAGTCCCGGGTCAGCAGGTCCACCATCCGGCCCTTGCCTTCGTCACCCCAGTTGATTCCAACAATCGCACACGTTTGCATTGTATTTTCCTCCCATCACAGGTGGGCTTCCAGCCTGCGCATGATTTCTTCATAAGCTTCTTCCACGCCGCCCATATCCCGGCGGAAGCGGTCTTTGTCCAGCTTTTCCCCAGTTTTGGCATCCCACAGGCGGCAGGTATCGGGGCTGATTTCATCTGCCAAAACAATGCTGCCGTCTTCCAGGCGGCCGAATTCCAACTTGAAATCCACCAGTGTCACGCCGCAGCTTTTCCAGAATTCCTTCAAAAACTCGTTGATTCGGAAGGAATAGGTCTGGATAATATCAATTTCATGGGGCGTTGCCAGGTGCATGGCCTGGGCATGGTAGCGATTGAGCAGCGGGTCACCCAGTTCATCATTTTTATAGGAGAACTCAATGGTAGGCTGCTCAAACACCAGCCCTTCCTCCACGCCGTAACGCTTGGAAAAGGAACCTGCGGCAATGTTGCGCACAATGACTTCCAGCGGCACAATGGTCACCCTTTTCACCAGAGTTTCCCGCTGGTTCAGTTCCTGGACGTAGTGGGTGGGGATTCCTGCGGATTCCAGCTTTGCCATCAGCCGATTGCTCATTTGGTTGTTGATAATGCCTTTCCCGGCGATACTTCCCTTTTTCAGGCCGTTGAAGGCGGTGGCATCATCCTTATACGATACAATCAGCAGTTGGGGATCTTCTGTGGCAAATACCTTCTTTGCCTTTCCTTCGTAAAGCTGTCTTCCCTTTTCCATATTGTTCCTCCCGATACAGCGTTATGATATCTGCCAGGAGTCCCGGGGCGTATGGGGATATTCTTCCCAAGTTTCCGGAGCAATTATCCCAGATTTCCCATCCGACACCGGTTCTCACAGGCATGATTCCTAACAAAAAATCGACAAAGGCGTCTAAGAGTACACACTCAAAGACGCCTTTGCCCTTGCTGTCTAATGTTACAACAAGATTTTTCCTTTGTCAACACCTTGCACAAAAATTTTCCTTTTCTTTGGCTATATTGCCAAGTTCGTCTTAGGCGGCCCTGGTCGAAAAATCAGTAGAAACCCCGGCGCAAATGTGCTATAGTAAACATATTCCATTCCGGTTTCCCGGAAGCCCAAATCTTCAAAAGAAAGCAGGTTTCCCTATGGAATATACCCCTCAAGAGGTTATGCAATATATTCAGGAAGAGGATGTAAAATTCATCCGTCTGGCCTTCTGCGACTGCTTTGGCCGTCCCAAGAACATCTCCATTATGCCCCAGGAGCTGGAACGAGCCTTCCGTTATGGCATCGCCCTGGACGCCTCCGCCATCGCCGGATTTGGAGACGAAGTACACTCGGACCTGTTCCTGCATCCTGACCCCGCCACCATTATGGTTCTGCCCTGGCGGCCAGAGCATGGGCGGGTGGTTCGGATGTTCTGCAC
>USHP01000246.1 GCA_900554625.1 uncultured Eubacteriales bacterium
GGGCCGTGTAGTGGCAATGGCCGCCGCTGCCCGGCAGCTCAGCAGCCGTCTGAAAGCCTACGCCGCAGTGGAAACCAAGCCGGAATTTTTAACCGGGCTGATTGATGGGGTGGACGAATTCAAACGCTGCTGTATTACTTCCCAGGATCTGCGCGCAGCCTCGGAAGAAACCACCGGAAGCCTGGCCCAAAAACTGGAAGAACTGTCGCTGCTGATGGAAGGATATGACAGCCTGTGCAGCCGGGGCAAACGAGACCCAAGAGATCAGATGACCTGGCTGCTGGAACAGCTGGAGCAGGGAAACTTCGGGGAAGAACATGTGTTTTACATAGATGGTTTCCCGGATTTTACCCGACAGAATCTGCAAATTCTGGAACATCTGATTCGGGTCAGCCCCAGTGTAACGGTGAGCCTGAACTGCGACCAAATAGACTCTGCGCTGCTGGCCTTTGAAAAAGCGGGGGATACTGCCCAGGAACTGTATCGCTGTGCCGGCCGTGCCGGTGTCCAGGTGCAGATCGAGTATGTTCAGCCCAATCCAACACCTCTGCAAATTGTCCGAGAACGACTGTTCCAGGGGCCGATTTCCTTGGGGACAGCGAAGGATTGCCTGCAAACCTGCCGGGCGGAATCTGCTTACCAAGCTTGTCTGGATGCGGCAAACCAGGTGCGTCAATGGGTTTCCCAGGGCTGCCGCTACCGAGATATTACGCTGGTCTGCACGGACATGGCGGCATACCAGCCGTTGGTGGATTTGGTATTCCACCGTTTCCATATTCCGGTATACCGTTCCGGAACGGAAGAGATTCTGCAAAAAAGTGTGATCTCTACAGTCTTGACAGGACTGGAAGCGGCGCTGGGGGGATTTGACCAGCGGGCAACATTGCGCTATCTTCGCTCCACGTTGTCACCACTGGATCCGGATGTCTGCGATTTGGTAGAAAATTATGCCATTGTTTGGGGAATCCGGGGGAAAAAGTGGACCTCTGATTGGGAATACCATCCGGATGGATTGGGCGGCGTTTGGGATGAAAAATCCCATCAGCTGCTGAACCTGCTCAATGATGCCAGAAGCTTGACCATTGACCCGCTGGAAGCGCTGTACCGGGGGTTCCGGAATGCGGTGGATTTGCAGGGGCAGGTCAATGCGCTGTATCAATTCCTGGAAGCAATTGATTTGGAGCAGCGTCTTTCCCAGATGGCTCAGGAAATGGATGACAATAGTGACAATCGCAGCGCCCAGATTCTCAACCAGCTGTGGGAAATCCTGATTTCCGCCCTGGAACAGCTGCATGATGTTTTGGGCCAGACCCACTGGGAGCCGGAGCATTTTACCCGGCTGCTGCGACTGCTTTTGAGCCAGTATAACGTCGGTACCATCCCGCCGGTGCTGGATGCGGTGCAGATGGGCCCGGTAACGGCCATGCGCTGCCACCAGCAAAGATATTTGATTGTACTGGGGGCAGAAGAAGGAAAGCTGCCCGGCTATTCCGGTTCTCAGGGCTTACTTACCGACCAGGAGCGCGTCACCCTGCGGCAAATGGGTGTCCCCCTGACCGGCGGTGCCATGGAAGGCATCCAGGCGGAATTTGCGGAAATTTACGGAGTATTCTGCGGCGCGACGGAAAGCATCCGGGTGTACTGTGCCGGAGAGCAGCCGTCCTTTGTATTCCGGCGTCTGTCGGAAATGGCTGGCGGGGAACAGAATGTGACGGACGATCTGAGTTATGGCCCAGCCGACAGCTGGGAAGCAGGAGCCTGCCTTTCCCGTTGGAATGCCCAGGATACAGCCCAGCACCTTGCGGTGCAAGAGGGATATCAGGACGCTGTCCGCAGCCGGGATTTTACCCTGGGCACCGTTTCCAAAGAGGGAATCCAGGGCCTTTACGGTACCACGCTGAATCTGTCCGCATCCCAGGTTGACCGACAGGCAGAATGCCGCATGTCCTATTTCCTGAAATACGGCATGCGGGCGAAGGAGCGGAAAGAAGCCAAAATCGACCCGGCAGAGTTCGGCACTTATGTGCATGCGGTGCTGGAGCATACAGCCCGTTGTGTCCGGGATTTGGGCGGATTCCACCGGGTTTCTCAGGAGGAAACCTTGGAGATTGCCCACCGCTACAGCCAGGAATATGCCAAGGAGCGCTTTTCTCAGGTGGAATCGGAACGCCTGACCTACCTGTTCCAGCGAAATATCCAGGAACTGGATATGGTTGTGGGAGAGCTGTGGCAGGAATTGCAGGAAGCGAAGTTTGCGCCCAAAGATTTTGAAGTGGGTTTTGGAAGTCCCGAGGGCCTTCCTGCCATCGCCATTCCCAACAGCAGTATGCAGGCTCTGCTGCGGGGCTTTGTGGACCGGGTAGATACCTGGGATGCAACCGGGTGCACCTATTACCGGGTGGTGGACTACAAAACGGGGAAAAAGGATTTTGACTACTGCGATGTGTTCAACGGCGTGGGACTTCAGATGCTTCTGTACCTGTTTGCTCTCCGGGAGTCCGGGGAAGAACTGTTGGGAAACCATCCCATTCCTGCAGGCGTGCAGTATTTCCCCGCCCGGGCGCCGTATTTGTCGGTAGACGGAAAGCTGGAACCGGAGGAAGCGCAAAAAGAACGAAAACCCATCTGGAAGCGCAAAGGCTTGCTCTTGTCCGATGAGGCAGTGCTGCAGGCCATGGAGCCGGGGGAGTCTCCCCAGCGCATGTGCTATACCATAAAAAAAGACGGTTCCCTGTCCGGTGACCTGGCAGACCGGGAGCAGCTGAAGCTGCTGCAATCGTATGTATTTCATATTCTGTCCGCTATGGTTACGGAGATTGCGTCCGGCAACGTGGAGCCGAATCCCTATACCCGGGGCACCAGCCACAATGCCTGTGCCTTTTGCCCTTATGGCAGTATCTGTCACAAAGACCAGGTGCCGGGACGGCGGAATTATCAGGCAATGTCGCCCCAGCGGTTCTGGGAGGAAATCGAGAAGGAGATGAAGCACCATGGCAGATAAATTGACCCCGGAACAGGCCCAGGCGGTGGAAAACCGGGGAGGCCGGCTGTTGGTTTCTGCTGCTGCCGGCTCCGGAAAAACCAAGGTGCTGGTGGACAGGCTGCTGACTTACCTGACAGACCTGGTTGACCCTGCCAATTTGGACGAATTTTTGATTATTACTTACACGAAAGCGGCCGCATCGGAACTGCGGGGGAAAATTGCCGCAAAACTCACAGAGCGCATTGCCCAGGAGCCGGACAATCGCCACCTGCAAAAGCAGATGCAGCGGCTATTCCTGACGAAGATTTCCACCGTCCACGGCTTTTGCAGTGATTTGCTGCGGGAATATGCCTACCGATTGGATGTGGCCCCGGACTTCCGGGT
>USHP01000247.1 GCA_900554625.1 uncultured Eubacteriales bacterium
CCGCTGGCCCCATGTGGACGGTGGGGATTTTATCAATCCCCTGTCGGGCATAGGAACGAAGGTCAAGGCGCTCCGGGCTGCCGATGGCTTCCAGATAGCGGTTCGCCGTGTCCTGCCACGCCTGCCGCCATATCTCCCCGTACTTCTGGTCGTTCCAGTCCACGGTGTCCTCCTTGTGGCTTTTCCAGTTCCCGGACGGGAGCCGGATACGCTCGCCGTTCTCGTCAAGGTCATAAACCTTCCGGCTCTTGGGAAGCCATTTCCCGTTTTCGTCCATTGCCCGCATGGTCAGCAGGATGTGGGCGTGGGGATTCCCATTCCCTTTGTCGTGGATGGCAAAATCGGCAATCATGCCTTTGGAAACAAAAAACTCCCGGCAGTAGTCCCGGATAAGGTCGGCGTGCTGTTCCGGGGGGATTTCCCTCGGTATGGCAAGCACGATTCTCCGGGCAAGCTGGGAGTTCCATTGCTTCTCGATAGCTTCGGCGGCGTTCCACAAAGTATTGCGGTCTGCATACGCTGGTGGGGCGTGGGGCGGCAGCATGATTTCTGTATGGACAATCTCGCTTTTATGGGAATAGTATTTCTGCTTCTGGTCGTACTCGGAAAACAGCCGTTCCCCACTCTGGTAGGCGGCAGACGCAACGGCTGACTGGTGGTTGCTGCGCTGGATTATTTTTATATCATGGTGTGGACAGGGCATAGCGTTCCTCCTTCCTGTGGTTGATTTTGGGCAAAAGAAAAGCAGGAAACCGTTTCTGATTTCCTGCTTAGTGGTGTCGCTGGTAGGCGATTAGTATTCAGTTTTGAAGGTTCGGGTCAGGTTGGCTCGATGATGGAAAGCTGTCTAATAGCTTAAAAGTTTTTGTTCGCAAATTTACTTGTAATTCCAGTTTCTGTTTTATAAAATCCAAAAATCAGAAAAATAATTCCAACAACTACTCCTGCAAATACGGTAGTCTGTGTAGAAATATTAAGAAGAAGTAAGGATATACACAAAACGATTTCTACCAAACCTAATGTTTTGCCAATACCAATAAAAATATTAGGTGCTATGCTTTGTGCATAATCCCAATGCTCTTGTGACTTCCGAGATGTAGGCGTATTGTATCCGTTACCGGATGTCATATCTTTTACCGGGTGCTTCTTTAAGATATATCCTACAAAAACCATAACAAAGGGTATGATGAAATTCAAAGCAATCAATCCATACATAAAACCATCTCCTTAGATAGTGTTCGTCATTAGCTTTATTATACTACGGGCAGTCCTGTTTTGGAATAGATAAATTGTAAACTTGCTGGACGGGAACAGCTTGCAGCGCAAGGTGTTCCCGGGCGGCAAGTCCACAAAGGGGTAGCTGGCGCAGCCAGCGCAGGGGAAGTGTAGCGTCCCCTGTGATGATTGGAAGCAGCCGCAACGGTGCTGAAAATCATCCGCTTTCCGCAGGAAGCCCCCGGCAGGGCGCAACGCACCGGCTTGACCGGTGTATAGTTGCGCCCTTACTCCGTAAGGGATTCCCCGGCTACCCGCCCTTTCACGCTTTCTGCAACTATTTCCTTCATGCCACTTTGAGAAAATGCCTGTTTCAGAATGTCCATCACATCCTCGTCTGTCAGCACTTCCGGCCTTAAAAGGAAACTTTCCAGCATAGCTCCTCTGGTACAGAGCCGGTGCGTCCGTTCCTTCCGGGTAAGCTGCTTCACCTGGTGTTCCAGTATTTTTTCTTCATGCTGCGCCCGCCGCAGTCTGGCTTCGCCTTTGGCAATCTCCTGATTCAGCTTTTCCAGCTTCTCATTTATCATGGCAGCCCTCCTTTGGGAAGCAGCGTGTAAATGCGGTTTGGTTCTCCCACACCCCGGCGCACCCGCAGGATAAGCCCGATGTCCTCCAATTCTTTCAGGGAACGCTTCACAGTGACGGGGCTGCGGGAGAGGGCTGCCGCTAATTCCATGATAGGAAAACGGACAAACAAAATGCCGTTGCTATCCTCTATCCCTGCCGTAAGGGTGGTGTTCAGCAGACGGGCATACATGACTTTTGCTGTGCTGCTGATCGGCAGCCGAAGCATTGCGGCGGGTAGCGGCATACAAGGCGGCAGAACCGTGTCTGCGCTCATAAATTCAAATTCCATTTAACTGATTTTCTCCTTTCGCTTGGCTCGTTTTGACAGGTAATGGGGGCAGTCTATCACGACAGCCCGGAAACTCTGCTTGCACTTATGCTGGCACTTCCGGCACAGGTCGTTGTAGGCCACACGCCCCCGGTCATTGAGGAAGAAGGACAGCTCCAACTTCCGTTTCTTGCTCATTCTCGGCATGGTGCCTCCTATCATAGAAAATCCGCCCATTTCAGCCGTAACGGTAGAGATGGGCGGATAGCGGTTTTTGGTGTCATGTTTCGGGGCGATTTTCAAGGAAAATACGGCCATAGAGCCGCCCTAAAAAGCCCCATAGTATCACGGACAGGGCAGACTACGCCCCGCCGATTTGTCATGTTTGGGTAGCGTTTTGGTGTCAGTTCTGCCGGGTTTCCCTGATGTCGTTCCTGCCCCTGAATCTCACAGCGGCGTTTCGTTCCCGTTGGTACGCTCGCTGCGGTCAAGGTTCCTCCATTTCCTTGCCGCAGGTCGTTGCGCTACATCGCCGGGGAGCATATCCCATCAGGCCGGTCATTCGATTGGAAATAATCCATCGATGAACTGACTTAATCATAGCTCATTTTTGAACCCTTTCCCGTATGTCCAGAAAGTAGGAATACCGCCCCAAAATCGAAAATTTCCACGATTTCGGAACGGTATGGTATAATGGTTATATATGCTCGAAAACCACATGGGAAGGGAGTGGCAAACCGATGAAAGACCATGTTTCCTTGCAGGAACGCCTGAAAGATTTACGGGTGGAAAAGGGCTTGAAGCTGGAAGAACTGGCGGAAAAGACCGGCATTTCAAAATCTGCTTTAGCCAGTTATGAAAATGAAGAAAACCGAAATAAGGAAATCAATCACGGCAATCTTATCACGCTGGCAGACTTTTATGAGGTGTCCATTGAATATCTGTTCTGCCGGACAGAAAACCGGGAGCAGATCAACACCCCGCTGTCTGAACTGCATTTGACCGATGAAGCCGTGGCGCTTCTGAAAAGCGGACGGATCAATACCCGGCTGCTGTGCGAGATGATGTCCCACGAAAAATTTGCGGAGCTGATGGCTGACGCAGAAATCTATGTGGATGGAATGGCTACCATGCGGTTCCATGACATCAATAGTGCGCTGGCTGCTGTCCGGGCAATGATACTGGAAGAACATCCCGAAGCTGCCGCAGACCGTTCCCTGAAAATTCTGGAAGCCGGTCAGATAGAGGA
>USHP01000248.1 GCA_900554625.1 uncultured Eubacteriales bacterium
GAATTTTGGGATTGCCTGCAAAGGCGGCGTCGTACATGGCGACGATTTCCCGGCGGCGGGCGTTCTCTTCGTCCAGGTAAGGCAGCTGAGCCAGGGCAATGGCGGCCATGATGGCATTGCCGTTGTACTTAAAGCCCACATAATCCACGCCGTAATTCCACTTGTAGGTGCCTTCGCTGCTGGTACGGGCGTAGGTATCCTTGTTGATGCCCATCCAGGAGACCTTCCGGCATTCGGCATCCAGCTCCGGGTCGGCAAAGCAGATCATGCCGCTGTCGCCGGTGGGCAGGTTCTTGACTGCCTGGTAAGAGTACACCGTTACGTCCACCCCGTCCCAGGTGCCGGGCATCTGACCATTTACCCGGGTGCCTGCCATATGGGCGGCATCCAGAATCAGCCGCAGGTTGTGCTTTTTGCACAGGGCGATGATCTTATCCAGCTGGCCAACCCGTCCGCCGTAGCCGACGAAGGCAACAGCTCGGGTTTTTTCGTTGATTTTCTTCTCCACATCCACCGGGTCCAGACACAGATACTCATCCACATCTGCAAACCGGGGCTTGAGATTTTCATAGAGGATGGCGTGATTGGTAGCTACAAAGGTGATGGGAGTGGAAATGACTTCGTCTCCATCCTGCCAGCCGTAGCGGCGCTTGAGGATGTTCATTGCCAGATGGAGTCCTGCGGTGTTGGAGTTGAGGAAGCAGGCGTTGGGATGGCCGGTATAGGCTTTCCAGGCAGTTTCCAGCTGGGCAGTTTTGAAGCCGGAGCCGGTCCAGCCCTTTTCCAGGCACTCCCGAATCTGGGCCAGGCATTCGTCTATATGAAATTTGGGTTTCAATACCTGAATGGTAGACATAACACAAAGATCCTTTCGCATTCGACTTTTGTTCTGGGGCTATTTTAATCCAAATGGAAGGTAATTACAAGAGTACAGGCAAAATTTTGTGTCATTCTAAGGTATCAAACTCAATCCTGCTGCTGAAAGGGTTTAATCAGGTGCTCAAAAATATCATTCTCTTTCATCAGGGCGATTCCCTGCCCTTCGTCTCCCAAAACCAGCAGCCGGTGACCGGGCTCTATGGCGAAAATTTTCCGGGCCTGGGCAGGAATGACGATCTGCCCTTTTTCCCCCACTGTGACAACGCCGAAAACGTGCTTTCCCCTGGGAGGAACATTAAGACCGCTGACGGGGCTGTTGAAATTTACCAGATCATCCAGGGTTACGTCAAAAACGCTGGCCAGTGCCATACATTTTTCAATGTCCGGCACGGATTCTCCCGTTTCCCATTTTGACAGGGTTTGGCGGGAAACATTGATTTTCTCCGCCAGTTCTTCCTGGGAGAAATTGTGCAGTTTCCGAAGTTGGGTTAAGTTTTCACGAAACATGGGTTTCCTCCTTTTTTATCCCCAGTACGCACCAGCGCAGAACCGGAATGGCGCGGATCAGCGCGTTCAGCAGATACCCGCCCCCAAATGCGGCGATTCCTGCAATCAGATAGCACACTCCAGGCGCCAGCGCAGAATATCGATCCAGAAAATAGGATACCGCTGCCAAAGGCAGGTAGTGCAGCACATACAGCCCATAACTTCTCCTGCCGATCCACTGCAGTACGGGGGTGGTTTTATCTGCCCACTTTTTTGCTCCGGCAAACACCGCCAGAATCATCACCCAGGCGTAGGCTATGGAAAAGAAGCTGTTTACCACCGGCGCACTGACATAATCCTGACCAAAATAGTGGATGGTATAAGCGATTCCCAGACAAACGGCCCCGATGCCCAGGGGCAGCCAGAATCTGCTCAAGCGCTGGATTACCGGCTCCTGGGAGAACACAAAGTAGCCCAGGAAAAAGGCAAATCCATAAATACCAAACCGGTAAACCGGAATGAACGGCGTGTTGAGAATCTGGGCGCTGAGCCAAAGGGGGAATACCAGCAAAAGAAGCGCCGGCACCGGGAACCGGGCGCAGGCGGCATACAGCCTTCCCCGTTCCCACTTCCGAATCAGAACCACTGCCGCTGAGAACAGCCACAGCATTTGAACGTACCACAATACCCCTGTGCCGGATACCGCCATAATTGCATAAAGCACAAATCCCGGCATCTGCGGCATATGGTCAAAGGCGCCGCCGATTGCCATATTAAAATACCCCAAAATCCATTGAAATGCAAACAGCCCAATGGTGGAGGGAACCAGCAGCTTTCGGGTTTGAAAACGGAAGAACTCCCGGACGGTGCGTTTCTGCAAGGACGCTCTGGTGCTGATGCCGGATACGATAAACAGAATCACCATAAACCAGGGGTAGAGCAGATACGCAATGGCATCCTGGTATTGCACATCCTGGAACGGACCGATGACGCCCACTGTCAGTACGCCGTTGTACATATATATCACATGGTAAACCACCACCAACAGCCCGGTAAGCCAACGAATGTTGTCAATGTAATGTATTCTCATATATTTCCCACCTTGTATAACCGTTTTTGACCATTATACTAGGAAGAAAACCGATTTTCTACAAAGAAAAGCTAACATTTTGAGAAAGCTCCTGTTAAAAACAGTAGCAAAAAGCCGCCCGGTACGGGCGGCTGTGCAAATGGTTCAGGGTATAGTTTCTTCCGGTGTAGTTTCTTCCGGCTTGGTTTCCCAGGTTCCGCCTGCCACGGCAGGGGGATAGTAGCAGAAAATATGTCCGCCGATGCTGCCCCAGACATACTCATTTTCCGGGTAGCTGGCAAAATACATAACGTCCATGGGCAGAATGTTGGGGCCGCTGAGGGCGTCGTCAATGGCGTCATACTGGGCCTGATAAGGCTCTGCGTCATCCAGGAATTTTACCGACCGGAACTGCCCTTCGGCATAGATGACTTCCGCCAGGGTGTCCGGGAAATCCGGATGGACCAGACGATTCAGCACAATTTCCGCGACGGCCTGCTGGCCTTCGGCGGATTCTCCCCGGGCTTCCACCCAGATCACTCTGGCCAGCAGCTGCTGCTCTTCCCAGGTCAGCTCCACGCCGGGGTAACGGCTGGGGCCGGTGGGTTTGGGCTCTGAATAGATAAAGGGGTCTTCCGGCATGGCGCTGACGTCGTAAATCCAGGCACCCTGGTATCCCTGTAGAATGTCGTATTCCAGGAATCCGTGTTCAAAGCCATATTTCAGGTCCCACTTGTCGTAGTTGGGCTGGTAGGGGTCGTTTACCAGAATCCGCCCGTCCTCCGTCAGGCCGGTCAGAACGATGAAGTGCTGGGACAGAGTAAACGGAGACGGGGCGTTGACCAGAACAATGGCAATGTCTCCCCGTTTCAGCGCCGCCATGGTCTCGTGAATATTCACCGCTTTTTTCCAGGGCAGC
>USHP01000249.1 GCA_900554625.1 uncultured Eubacteriales bacterium
GTGTCAATCCCATTACCCAAACCCAGTTGGATCACGCCCAGGCCGCCGGTTTCCTGCGGCTGCGGATGGAGCCCCGGCAGAAGCTGGAGCCGGATTACTGGGGCAGCGACCAGGGTCGGCAGCAGCTGGCCCAATGGCTGCCGCTGCTGCAGCAGGGAAAGCACACCATCATCGACAGCAATGACCCCGGCTCCAACCAGCCTACTGCCGACTATGCCCAGGCCCAGGGCCTGACCATGGAGGATGTGCGGCTGCGGATTTCCGGTTCTCTGGGCCAGATTCTCAAGGCCATCAGCCAGGAGAACCTGCCGGGTACCCTGCTGGTCACCGGCGGCGATACCCTGATGCAGTGCATGAACTGCATGGGCATCCACGAAATTGAGCCTTTGTGTGAACTGGAAGCCGGCGTGGTACTCTCCCGCTTCCAATACCAGGGAGTAAGCCGCTACGTCATCTCCAAATCCGGCGGATTTGGAAAAGCGGATCTTCTGATCAGTTTGTCATGTATGCTGTCTGAGCAAGTCAGTGCATAAAGCAAAATCAATATTTTGGAGGTAACCAATATGCAATATCCGATTCTTCCCGGTTTGACCATGGACGGTCAGGTCTACTGCAACCGCGAAATGGGCACCGTAGAAGCCATTATCCCTCCCGGCCCCTGGCGCACCTGCCACGGCCCCGCAATGGTGGAGCTTCCCAACGGCGACCTGCTGTGCTGCTGGTTTGCCGGTACCTTTGAAGGCGATGCCGACATTCACATTGTCTGTGCCCGGCTGCCCAAGGGCGCTGACAAATGGGAAGAACCGGTAAACGTTTCCGGCGATCCCACCCGCTCCGAGCAGAATCCTTCCCTGTTCCTGGGCCCCGACGGTGCCGTCTGGTGCATGTACACCGCCCAGCTGGATCGGGTTCCCGGCAAGGACAATATGCAGTTTACCTCTCAGATTCGCTGCCAGAAGTCCTTCGACGGCGGTAAGACCTGGAGCGATTACGAAACCATCTTCCCCGAAGAAGGCACCTTCGGCCGTCAGAGCATCCAGGTTCTGAAAAACGGCCGCTGGATTTATGGCACCTGGATCTGCACCGATGCCGTGGACGGTCTGGCCGGTGACCCCTCCGCTTTCCGGATCTCCGACGATCAGGGCAAGACCTGGCGTCAGGTGATGATGCCCCGTTCCAACGGCCGGGTACACCCCACGGTGGTAGAGCTGGACGACGGACATCTGGTTGCCTTCATGCGCAGCCGGGAGGCAGACAACATCTACCGCAGCGAATCTTTCGACTGGGGCGACAGCTGGTCTGAGCCCAAGCCCACGGTGCTGCCCAACAATAACTCTTCCATCAGCGCCATCCGCACCCAGTCCGGACGGATTGCCATTGCCTACAATCCCACCTGTGTCTCTGAAGATATGCGCAGCAAGTGCGCCTGGCCCGGCCTGCGCTGCCCGGTGGCAGTGGCATTGTCCGAGGACGGCGGTCTGACCTTCCCCATGATCCGCTGGATGGAGCGGGGCGAAGGCTTCATCGGTGACGAAAACAAGACCAACAACAAGCAGTATGAGTATCCGTCCATCATGCAGGGAGCCGACGGCCGGATGCACCTGGCCTACGCCGCCTTCACCCGGAAGGCTGTGAAGTATGTCAGCTTCACCGAAGCCGACGTGATGGGCGCCAAGCGGGAACGCTACGGCGTGTACAACCCCACCTCCGGCGAGGGCGCCCGGGACGCCAAATAATTTTTGAATATTCTAATTTTGGATAGGAGTGGTTCTGTATGTTGACAACTTACAACCTGAAAATGCCCCATGCTGTCTACGGCGGCGAAAACGCCATGGACAACATTGCCGCTATCATCAAGACCCTGAATGCCAAGAAGGTAGCCATGTTCACCGACAAGGGCCTGCGCAGCCTGGGTCTGTTCACTCTGGCAGAAGACGTGGTCAAGGCCACCGGCGTTTCCTACTATGTGCTGGATGATCTGCCTCCGGAGCCTTCCTACATGGCCGTACAGAAGATTGTGGACCAGTTCAAGGAAAGCGGCGCCGACCTGATCGTAGCCTGCGGCGGCGGCAGCGTGATGGATGCCGCAAAGCTGGCCAGTGTGCTGGTTACCGACGAGTACGGCGTCAAGGAACTGCTGGACAACCCCGGCATGGCAAAAAAGTGCGTGCCCATCGTGCTGATTCCCACCACTGCCGGTACCGGCGCTGAGGTAACTCCCAACGCCATCGTAGGTGTGCCGGAGAAGGAACTGAAGATCGGCATTGTCAACGAGAACATGATTGCCGACTATGTGATTCTGGATGCCCGTCTGATCAAGAACCTGCCCCGGAAGATCGCTGCCGCCACCGGCGTGGACGCTCTTGCCCACTGCATCGAGTGCTTTACCTCCAACAAGGCCAATCCTTTCAGCGATATGTACGCTCTGGAAGGCTGCGACCTGATTCTGAACAACATTGAGCGCGCCTGCGACGATCCTGAAGCCATGGAAGAGAAGAACCGGATGCAGATGGCTGCCTACTACGGCGGTCTGGCCATCACCGCTTCCGGCACCACCGCAGTCCACGCTCTGAGCTACCCCCTGGGTGGTAAGTACCACATTGCCCATGGCGTTTCCAATGCCATTTTGCTGGCTCCTGTAATGCGCTTCAACGCCCAGGACCCCGCCTTCCGGGAGCGTTTGGCTCTGGCCTATGACCGCTGCTGCCATGAGACGGTCAAGTGCGAAACCGTAGACGAAAAGAGCGACTGGATGATTGCCAAGATGGAAGGCATCGTTAAGCACCTGGAGATTCCCACCAGCCTGAAGGAGTTTGGCGTTCCCGCCAGCGACCTGGACGGCCTGGTTGCAGCCGGTATGCAGGTGCAGCGTCTGCTGGTGAACAACATGCGTCATGTCACCGCCGAGGACGCAAGAAAGCTGTATCTGGAAATTATGTAAGGAGGTATTCCATTATGAAACCCGTGGAAATCAAAGGCATCATCCCCCCCATTGTCACCCCCATGAACGCCGATGAGAGCGTCAACATTGCCGAGCTGCGCAACCAGGTAGAGCGTCAGATCGCAGGCGGTGTCCATGGCATTTTCCCCTTCGGCACCAACGGTGAAGGCTACATCCTGAGCATGAAGGAAAAGGAAGAGATTCTGGAAGCCGTCATCGATCAGGTCAAGGGCCGCATCCCCGTTTACGCTGGTACCGGCTGCATCTCCACCCAGGACACCGTGTACATGAGCAAGCGGGCTGAGGAACTGGGCGCCGACGTGCTGTCCATCATCACCCCCAGCTTCGCCGTGGCCAGCCAGAAGGAACTGTATGACCACTATGTAGAGGTTGCCAAGCATG
>USHP01000250.1 GCA_900554625.1 uncultured Eubacteriales bacterium
AATGATGATAGCCGGTGCCAAAGCTCAGGCAGCGGAGCTGGAAATGGACAACGCTTCCTTCCACTGCCTGGACTGGCACGCAGAATCCTTGGAGCGCCTGAACTGGGAAGGAACATTTGATGTGGTATTTGCCCATCAGACCCCGGCAATCAGCGACTATGATACCTTCGACAAAATGGTGCGCTGCGCCAGAAAAGCCTGCTTCTTCCGGGCAAATACCCGGCGGCACGATGAAGTCTTATCCCATGCCTTGGCGCAAATCGGCATCCGCCAGGACAATGCCCAGAAAGATGCCACAATTGCCTATGCCTTTGCCTATCTATGGGAGAAGGGGTATGAACCCAATATTCAGTACCACAAAGAGGTCTGGCATCCGGTGAAAACCCTGGACGCCCAGATTGCCTGGACCCTCAGCCGGGCAAGACTTTGCCGGGACATTTCCCCGGAAGAAGAGGCCGCCATTGCCGGTTATCTGCGCAGTATCGCTGAGGACGGAACCATAACCGAAACCATTACCACCACCATCGTCACCATGGACTGGATGGTATGATAGAAAGAATGGAGTGTTACCTATGGACGAAAATAAAATTTTGTGGGAAAAGGCGGCTGCATTTCACGGTCACGTCTGCGGCGGTCTGACCATCGGCTACAAAGCGGCCCTGTATGCCATTGAACTGCTGGATCTGCATTTTTCTGCCGACGAACAAGTGGTGTGCATTGCAGAAAATGACGCTTGCAGCGTCGACGCTATTCAGGCCATTCTGGGATGCAGCATCGGCAAGGGCAATCTGCTGTTCCACATGCGGGGTAAGCAGGCCTACTCCTTCTATAACCGCAAAACCGGCAAGTCTGTCCGGCTGGTACTAAAGCCCCGGGATACTGCCATGACCAAGGAAGAATCCTTTGCATACTATCAATCCCACCAGCCCCAGGAACTGTTTGACGTCAAGGAAACCACCATCCATCTGCCGGAAAAAGCAAAGCTCTTCGACTCCTACGTCTGCGAATGCTGCGGCGAAACCACCGGTGCCAACTGGATTCGTCTGGCGGGCGGAAAGAAACTCTGTCTGGACTGCTACGAAAGCTACGACCGATTCCATGTATAACAAACAGCCCACCAGCGAACAATCGCTGGTGGGCAATATTTTTATCTGTTTTGGACCGCGGCTTCCCGATTCCGGTAAAACACCACGTTCCCCTCTCCATATTTTCCTTCCCGCAGTACATTTCCCTGGGGACTGCGGGCCAGATGCAGCTCTTTCACAGCTTCCGGCCCCTCTGCTCCCACCAGAAAAACAACCACGCAGTTTCTGCTGAAGGTATATGCGCCGCTGAACACGCTGCCGTCGGACAGCCCATAGCCGTATTTATCGCATTCCAGGATTCCCTCCCGGAACCGGTATAGTGTACCGTCACCTGCATAATACCAATCTCCCAGATAATTTTCCGGGTCTATCCCCTGCCGCAAAACAAGAATGGCACTTGCCAATACCAGCAGCAACACAATTCCTACCGTGAACCAGCGTTTCATGGAACCCCTCCGCTTTCCTCTCATACCCGTATTATATACTACGAAATCGCGAAAAAGCAATGTGGCAATCCTTAAGATTTATGTAAACTTATTTTTCCAGAAATTGGCGAAAATATCCTAACCTGACATTCCTCCCTCCTCCGTCTCAAATATCACATCAAATTATTTTGATATGACTATTGACAAATTCAAAATACCTGCGTATACTAGTGACATCAAAAGATTTTGATTTGGAGGTGTACCGGATGGAGACAGTATATCAGCAGCAAGCTAGGATTTTCAAGGCGTTTTGTGACCCAAACCGTTTGGAAATTTTGGAATTGCTTCGCGGCGGAGAACGCTGCGCCTGCAAGCTCCAGGATCAGCTGCAGCTTACCCAATCGGGCCTATCATATCACATGAAAATATTGTGCGAATCCGGTATGGTTACCAGCCGTCAGGAGGGAAAATGGACCCACTATTCCCTCAACCACGCCGGCTGTGATCTGGCGCTGACACTGCTGCGGCAAATCACCACGCCGAAAGACGGGCAATGCCCCGACTGTCAGCAAGTCTGAGTGTATCTGCTTCCCCATTCTGCGGAATGGGGTATGTCTTTGGGTTAAACATCAAAATATTTTGATATATTGAAGAAACGAGGTTGACGCATGTCTGGATGGGATTTTTTTCAGAAGGAAATTCTGGGAATGCAGTGGCTGAACAGGTTGATTGGCCGGATTTTATCCGGTTTTGGCATGGATCTGGGCAGCCCGGTTACCGGAAGTATCCAGTTTTTCGTTTATGACGTAATCAAGATCATGATTCTGCTGGGATGCCTGATTTTGATTATTTCCTACATTCAAAGCTACTTTCCGCCAGAACGGACCAAAAAAATATTGGGCAGGTTCCACGGTATCGGCGCAAACGCATTGGCGGCTTTGCTTGGTACGGTGACGCCCTTTTGCTCCTGCTCCTCTATCCCGCTGTTCATTGGATTTACCAGTGCAGGGCTTCCGTTGGGGGTGACCTTCTCCTTTCTGATCTCCTCGCCAATGGTGGATCTTGGGTCGCTGGTACTGCTGATGAGCATTTTCGGATGGAAAGTGGCTGCGGTTTATGTAATACTAGGGCTTGTGATCGCTGTCATCGGCGGCAGTCTGATCGAAAAAATGCATCTGGAAGACCAGGTTGAAAGCTACATCCGAAGAGCCAGTGCCATAGACCTGCCTCAGGAGCAGCTGCAAGTCCGGGACCGGATTCGCTATGCCTGGGAACAGGTATGCTCCACGGCCAAAAAGGTGTTTCCCTATGTACTGGTAGGTGTGGGAATCGGTGCCGTGATCCACAACTGGATTCCGCAGGATTTTGTGACCGCTGTGCTTGGCACCGGGAATCCGCTGGGTGTCCTCATTGCAACGGTAGTAGGAATTCCCATGTATGCCGACATCTTTGGCTGCATTCCCATTGCAGAAGCCTTGCTTGCCAAAGGCGCTCAGTTGGGTGTGGTTCTGTCTTTTATGATGGGTGTCACCACGCTGTCCCTGCCTTCCATGATTATGCTGCGCAAGGCCGTCAAGCCCAAGCTGTTGGGGGTCTTTATCTCCATCTGCACATTGGGCATTATCATCGTAGGTTACTTCTTCAACGCCATAGCCTATCTTTTGGTGTAAATCATCAAATTAGCAATAATTTTTATAATTTCAGGAGGAAACTATATGTCATTGTTTCATTTTGGCAAGAAAAAGGAATCTTCTCAGCCCTGTTCCTGCAGCTGCGCTCAGAGCCAGGAAGCAGCAGAAACGGTCTGCGCCTGCAGCGGCGGCTGCTGCGGC